>NZ_AFPR01000463.1:0-7175 GCF_000219295.1 Acidiphilium sp. PM | reverse complement strand
GGTGGCACCCGTTGCGCCGGTGGCACCCGTGGCGCCTGTGGCACCCGTCGCGCCCGTGGCGCCTGTGGCACCCGTGGCTCCGGTTGCGCCCGTTGCGCCGGTGGCACCTGTTGTGCCTGTCGCGCCCGCCGGGCCGGTCGGGCCGGTCGGGCCCAGCGATCCTACGGGTGAAATTGACAGAGACGTCACATAGCCCGTGACCTGGTCAGGCGAGGACGGATCAATGAAAGCGATCGTACCAGCTTTAAGACTCGAAAGATCCGTTCCAGAGGTTGTGCTTACGGAATACGTTCCGGCAGGCAAGGAAACGGTTAGTGTAAATGGATCATTATTCGAGTTGTCGTCGTAAGTGCTGGAATCACCAAAAATATAAAGAGAGCCGATCTGCGTATAGTGGCCGCTCGAAGTGACAAGAACGGCAACCAGAGTAACGCCACTCGATGAAGACGTATCATCAGAAGATGTATCAACGATATTAAGAAACGAATCATCTTCTGACGAGTCTTGTGACGATGGGTCTTGATAATTTCCGCTCAAAACAACATCGCCGTAGCTTCCCGTCGCGGGACTTACAGTAATCGAACCTGACATCTTTCTATCCTGACTAAATTAAAGGAAATGCATGCCTAAATTGACAACGACCAGCCTGACTCAACCGGCCTTTAATTCGAATTGTAAAGCTGCATGCGCCTGCTCCCAGCCACGCGCCGGAGCAGGCCGGCGCAAAATCTTGTGGGTGAAGATGGAGTTGACCTCCGCGCGAACCGTCGCGCGATCAAGGAACGCTGCGCGCAGCCACCCCAGGGCCCGAGCACCGCGGAGACGGAACGGTCAAAATGACAATCATTCTGATAAATGTAGCCAGAAGCAGCCTGAGAAGACCTCAATTCTAACAATAGATGACATATCTCTAAATTGTTAGTTTGCTTCATTGTTAAGAACTCTCAAACAACATAGCATTTTGTCTCATTAAAAATGAAAAACTCGAAAATGGAATGAGTAGACCGAATCACTAACTCGAAATTAACTATCACGGATGTATCGATGGAGGTCAACGTTAAAAAATAATACTAATGATACGATTTTAGGCGCCGTCGCGCTTCACGATTTTTATGCATACAGATATTGATAATAGTATAGAATTTGTTAGATATTTTTATATACATATTGCCGATCAAATTCGTATGGACATGCATCGAAAGAATGACGTTCCGTTATCATTAACGCAACGGGCCGTTAAGCAGTTGCGCTGCGGCCAGATCATCATCCGAACAGGAAGGATCGGAATGTGCCAAAGGCAAAACTCACTAACCTGCATTTCTCACGCAGGCGTGCGCCCAGAGGTTCTGAATCGGCGAAAGTTGATCTGCGGCAAAGCAATTATACGAGACAGCGCAGTGCGCCCGATGCGGACAGAGCGTCGTCGCGGAGAAATTCGAGAGGGGAACCGTTTGCAGCTCTTCAGTCGCGATCGGGTTCGCCGGCGGATCGATCTCCCAGGATGCCGACGTGCAGCCGCCGGGAGCAGGCGATCGGGCGATCAGATTGACCGAACGCTTCGCCGCCCGCTTCACCGACTAGAGCATCATCCGATCAGATGGAGTCATCTGATCGGATAAAAATGCTCGATTTATCAGCATGATAGAGCACTACATCCGATCCAAAAGGATCGGAAAGTGCTCTAGCGCCCCACGAATCACATCAAGAACGATCTGTGGTCCTGTTACCCCAGCGCGGCGCCCGCAATGCGCCTGGCTGCGATGACGTGATCGATGATCGGAAGTTGCGACACGATCCGGTGCGCGCAATTCGCGCCAGCGAGGTCAGGGCGCGGCGGGCAGGCTGCGCACCGCTGGCCGCCAAGTCCTCGCTATAGTCGCTGGAACTGAAGCGCGAGGCGCCGTCGGCATCATCGCAACAGTTCCGACCCAGAGGCCATCGCGGCGCTGTTCGTCGGTTTGTTGCTCGGCGACCCGGAGATCCCGTGCACAGCCACCAGGAGGGGCGGTTCTTCCACAGTCATTACGACGGCTTGCGTTGGCTGACGCTCTACTTGTCCAGTGATCGGGATCTTCTGGCAGCGAAGCCGCGGCACCCGAAGATCGACGCAGCCACCGGAGCCATCGAGGAGAAGATCGCGCGGATCGTCCATCAGATCTGCCCAGCGCTATGGCCGTTCGGGGCATATTGCCCGAATTTCCGCGCAGGGGACTTCTTTAGCGACCAAGTGATTGCCTTACTGGTGAGCCCGCAGGGATTCGAACCCTGGACCCCAAGATTAAAAGTCTCGTGACATCTCATGTCATCAAGCGACTTAAGATTTCAGGACTCAAATATCCCATTGATAAAAGCCGCATAAATTGACAAGCATAAGATTTTGTACGACAATAAGCGTCACGAGCCGAACCGCCGGTGAGTCCGCAGTGAGTCCGCAAACAAAAATCTTGTGGTCGGAAGGATTGGAATTTTATGCGCTTCACGATGAACCGAATTGCCGCCCTGACCTGCCCCGAAGGACGGAAAGACGCTCTCTTTTTCGATGAGGAATTGCCGGGGTTTGGTGTTCGCGTGACCAGCACCGGCTCAAAGACCTATCTGGCACAGTACCGAGGCGCTACAGGCGTCAGGCGCGTTTCGCTAGGAAAGCATGGCGTTATCTCGTTGGCTGACGCCCGCAACGCGGCCAGGGCAATTCTGGGGCAAGTGGCAAGTGGCGGTGATCCGATTGCCGAACGACGGGCGAAGGATGAAGCGGCCCGGCAGGCGCAAAGCGAAGCCGCCTTCACGGTCGAAGCACTGATCGCAGCTTGGGTTGCGGATCGGCAGGAAAGCCGTCGGGCAAGTTATTTAAAGGTCGCCGCCGCCGCTCTCAGGACGCATCTCGCGCATCTTCTGACGGTCCCTGCATCCGCCATGACGGTGCGACAGGCGGTTGCCGCACTGGACCGAGTAAAAGCCGCCGCCGGGCCTGTAGCGGGCAATCGCCTGCTCGCCTATGCCCGCGCCTGCTTCGGATGGGCGTGCAAGCGGCAGCGGTTGGCAATGAACCCCTTTGCAGGATTGGAGCGCCCCGCACGAGAAAAATCCCGCGACCGCGTGCTTACGGATGCCGAGATCGGCGCGATATGGCGGGCGGCGGCGCTGCTCGATTACCCTGCCGGGCAGTTCACCAGGATGCTCATGTTGACGCTGGGACGGCGCGATGAAGTCGCCTCGATGCGCTGGACCGAGATCGCTGCCGATGGCTTAACATGGAGCCTACCGGCTGATCGCGCCAAAAATGGCAAGTCGCATGTCGTTCACCTGAGCGAACCGGCGCGGGGAATCCTGAGCGCCCTGCCCCGATTTGAAAACTCGGATTTCCTATTTACCACAACGGGCGAACGCCCGATTTCCGGTTTTAGCGGCTTCAAGTTGGCCATTGATCGCGCGATTGAGGCCGATTTGGGCAGGGGCATTGCCGATTGGCGGTTTCACGATTTCCGCCGCGCTGGCGTGACTTGGCTGGCAGGGGCAGGCTTTCCCCCCCACGTAGCTGACAAGCTGCTGAACCATATGAGCGGCTCCATTCAAGGCGTCGCGGCAGTCTATCAGCGCGCCGAGTTCCTGCCGGAACGTGAGCGCGCGCTCGACGCATGGGCATCGCACGTGATTAGCGCAGCGGCAGGGGGCACGACGGCTGGCAACGTGATCGCGCTTCGCGCCTGAATATCACGAAAAAGTGATATCTCGACGTATTGACATTTCTGGGCGATTTCCAACCTGCGGAGGCTCATTTTGAAATGATGTTTCGGCATGTTTCATCCCGAAATCCTGTTTTGGAATTTCGGGATGAAAGCTGAAGTCACAAAATTTGTTTTATCAATACAGAACTATTTTCAGCTTACCTATAGGTGCGTTTAGAAAAATTTAGTAAAATTACAAGACGCACTATGGCGTCAATTACAAAAAGGATGATTTCATGATTGAACGCAATTTATTAACTACTCGCGAAGTCTGTCAATACGTTGGATTTTCAAAACGAACTCTTGAACGGTTGATCGAGGATGGGCGCGGACCTCGACGGGTCAGGATTTCGACGCGGCGACTGGGATACCCAAAAACCGATCTCGATCAGTGGCTCGCTGCCCGCGAAGAACGACACTAAAAGAAAAACCCCTGCTCGAATGCGCTTCGGGCAGGGGCGTCAGTCAAATTAAATTAAAAGGCATGATCATGAATTTAATAGCAAATAATACGGACAATGTCAAGTCCAAAACTCCAATTGCCCTGACATTTTTCCATAGCGTCACCGGCACAACTGCTGAACAAGTGACGATGTCGATGGCGCAATTAGTTGAACGACTTTGTGGCACCGAGGCAGAATCCAAACATGACCTGCCGTTAATTTCCGGGTGCCGGTTCGGTGATTCGAAAACCGGCAGGGGCAGTTTGCGACATGACGGGAATGTTTCAGGAATTTCGGCAATCGTTGCCGATTACGATGCCGGAAAATTGTCCATCGAAGATGCGCGAGATCACCTCGCCGCAGCGGGGATCGGGGCACTCATTTACGCAACAGCACGGCACACGCCTGATTCGCCTCGCTGGCGGGTAGTTTGTCCGCTGGCGGACATGCAGCCGCGTGATCGCCACAAGGGGCTTGTGGACCGGCTGGATCAAGCCCTCGGCGGTAAGGTTTTGGCAAATGAATCATGGACTTTATCGCAGTCTTATTTTTTCGGTTTCGTATCAAAAAAGCCCAAACATTGGGATTTCGTGGAAGGCGGTTTCCTAGACCAGCAGGTCGATTTCGAGGCAGGAGGGATCACTTCAAACGAAATCCAATCTCTCGCCGCGCCGGTGGCTAAAACCGCTGCCGAATTGACCGCTTTCGATCCTGAATCGCTGCATTCCCTGCTCATGCAAACCGGCCCTCATTCGATGCGAGAGCCGGAATGGAGTTCGACGCTTCGGGCAGTGAAAGGCGCGTTTGTGGAGCGCCCTGATCTTGGGTTCGAGGCTGCCGAGCACGTCACCGCGCAATGGACCGATGGGGTCACTTCGCCGGAGGAATTGGCGGAAAAATGGGATTCTCAAAACCCACGCCGGATCGGTGAGGCTGAAGTTCTCCGATACTGCGGCGAACACGGTGCACGCCCTGATGACATCGGCGCGTATGTTGGGGCGGCGGGGCTGGGGCGGGCGCAAGAGGCGTTCAGCGCGGAGGCAGCCCCTATTTCCCCGCCGCCGGTGACGCGCAAGCGGTTCGAGATCAGCCGCATTGCCTTGCTCGATCACTCTATCAGGCAGCGGGAACTAATTTCGGGATGGTTCGGCCTTGGCGAGTTTCTGCGGCTTAATGGCTCTCCTGGCTGCGGCAAAACGACGCTTGCCGTGGATTGGGCCGCTCACATTGCCGGCGGGCTGCCGTGGCGTGGTCACGCGGTCGAGCAGGGTGCAGTCCTCGTGATCGAACTTGAGGGTGCAGCGAACTTGCAAACTCGTGTCGAGGCAACCTGCACCGAACTCGGGCTGAAACAGACTGAAATTCCGCTATTTATGATGGCAGATTCCGTTTCGCTGGCGGTCGAGCCAGAATGGCGCCCCTTGCTCGATGCCATCACCGATACGGATTTCGGCTCGCCTCTCCGGCTGATCGTGATTGACACGCAGGCTCGGGCAAGCGCGGGTGCAGATGAAAACTCGGCCTCGGACACAGCTTTGATTGTTCGAGCCATTGACGAAATCCGGGCCAAGACCGGCGCGGCAGTGCTGATGCTCCACCACCTGCCACATGGAGCGGACCGCGCCCGAGGCAGCACCGCGTTTCTCGGGGCGGTCGATTGTGAAATGATCGCTCGGCGTGACGAGAGCGGCGTCGGCTCGATCAAGGTTGTCAAAATGCGGAACCGTGCCGATCCGCCGCCGGTTTACTATAAATTGAAATCAGTCCCTATCGGACTTGGGCCAGATGGAACAATCGTGACGGGCGCGGCCGCAATTCCAGCCGAAGCGCCGGGTCCGCAAAAGGCGCTCAAGCCCGCAGCCCAGATCGCGCTCGACAGTCTCTTGCACGGGGGGATGGCCGAGGAACAATGGTGTGGGGCTTTCGTTAAGCGCTATCCCGGCTCTGCCAGTCTCGACGGCAAGCGCAAGGCATTTCGCCGGGCGGTTAAAGAACTGACTGAGGCCGGGGCGGTGGTTGTCGCGGACGGCTTAGCCCGCCTCTCGGGAACGGCAGGGGGTATTGCCCCCAACTGGCACGAGAGTTTGGGAACCGTCCAATGAACACGAAATCCTGTAACATTCTGAAATATTACCGGACAAAACGCTCTGTCCGTTACGCGGACAAAACGACGGATAAAGCCGGACAAAGCCATTTTCAAAAATGCAAAAAATGGCGGTTTCCTGCGGGTTACAGCCGGACAAGCACCGGACAAAGCCCGGACACGCTGCCGGACAGACAGGACAACCCCCCTGTAAGGGGGTTGTCTGTCCGGTCCTGTCCGTCCGCCTGTCTGTTTTCAATTTTACATTAGGATTTCTGAATATGAATGATTTTAACGATCCCCCCCTGCCAAAACCATTTTCACCGTTCCGTCGTGCCCAGGGTGGCCCGCCGACGAACTCGGATTTTATGAAGCCGTGGGGTTATGACGGATCATGGCCCCCGGCCTCAATGACTTTTCCGGGAGGGTTCGCGGCGTCCGAATGGACCGATTACGAAAGCCGCCCGATTGCCGAGCGGGCGCGCATTGAGGCCCTTGTGCAGATCAGGCACACGCTAAGCCTGACACCTAGAATCGAACTCTGGACCCCGCCGCCGCTGGTATCGGCATCAACCATGCCGATCCTGACCCTGCAACCCGATCATGACGTGGGATGGCCTGGATCGGAACTGAGGTGCGGGATCGGTGTGATAGACGCCACACTATCGGATCAGCCTTATGACTGGCTGTCGGCAACCAATTTTTGGTCCGCCGCCGTGATCGCTCAACCGGGGCAATATCTTGCCGCCTTGCGCCGTGCCATCGAGCGCCGACTAGGCGGTGATCCGCGTGTGATCCTCGTGTGCGATACCAACCATGCATCGGCATGGGCAGAGCGTTTTCACGAGCGCGGCATTTTGTGCGAGACTTGGGATGAATGACGATCCTGAAATCACGCAAATTCTCCGCAAACTGCCTGACCGG
>NZ_AFPR01000464.1:0-54335 GCF_000219295.1 Acidiphilium sp. PM | reverse complement strand
TCCGTCAGGCAGCTTGCCGAGAATTTCGTTAATTTCGGGATCGTCATTCATCCCAAGTCTCGCACAAAATGCCGCGCTCGTGAAAACGCTCTGCCCATGCCGATGCATGGTTGGTATCGCACACGAGGATCACACGCGGATCACCGCCTAGTCGGCGCTCGATGGCACGGCGCAAGGCGGCAAGATATTGCCCTGGCTTGCCAATTACGGCGGATGCCCAGTAATCCCATGCGGCAGGCCACAATGCCGGATCGTCGAGAACTTGAGCGTCGATTGTGCCGATGCCGCCCCAGATGCTTTTGCCTAGATGGTGATCGGGGGAAAAATCCGCAATTTCGATTGGGTCGGTAAGCAACCGGTTTTTTAATATCCAGACTTTCGGGGCGCGTTCGTAATCGTGCTGGAATGGCACCGTTTTTTCGATGCCCGCCCGTTCCGCGAGATTACGAGATTCGTAATCGGTCCATTCGGACGCCGCGAACCCTCCCGGAAAAGTCATTGAGGCAGGGGGGCAGGACCCGTCATATCCGAAGCGGTCCATAAAATCCGCGTTCGTCGGCGGCCCACCTTCGACGCGGCGGAACGGTGAAGGTGTGATAGGCAGGGGGGAAAAATTTTTCATGGTCAAAATTCCTATTGTCGACAAAGTGTTACGAGAAATTGTCTTTAAGACTGAAAATTTTTCAGTCTAATTTCTGGGAATTAAAAACAAAACATAAGATTTTCCTTCTTGGCGGGCGGTGGCGGACGGTTGGCGGACGGTCTTAAGACCCAAACCGTCCGCCGAAAATCCACTCTATATCTATAGTTTTGAAAAGGCGGACGGTGCGGACGGTTTCATACCCCTTCTGTTGCACACAGGTAAGGGAGGGGGGAAAAATACCCGTGCCCGCACCAGTGCGGCGCTCATGATAGGTCTCCCGTAAAAGCCCGCTTCAAACCGTCCGCACCGTCCGCCTTTGAAAGATGGCTGTTAAATTCAACAACATTTGGCGGACGGTTGATGGATTCAAACCGTCCGCGACCGTCCGCCAACCGTCCGCCTGCCCGGCGAATTTCGATCGTGCGAATCTTCGCTTTGCCGCGAACGTCAAACGATATGTCGATCCCCGTGGAGCGAAGCCCCGGCGCGATGCGCCGCAAGGGAGACGACAGCCCCCGCGCGCTAGTAGGCCATTTTTTGCTCGCGCCAGCCGAGAAACTCGCCAGCGGCTTGAGTTCATCGAGCAGGCTTTGTGCCGTCCCGGACCAGCTATCTCGTTCCCGCATCAACGCCTGAACGGCGGCGGCGACCGGATCAGCATCAAGCATGTCATGTACGGCCATATCCCTGTTCGCATCATAGGCGCGAATGAAGGCGCCTTTGGGCCACAGGTGATTGTCTCCGCAGGCAACTGCCCACAATGCAAAGTCCGCCATTCTCGGCAAACGGTCGAGCCGCGTTTCAGGCAATCGGCGCAGGCCATTCGACACGGCATCGAGAAGCGCGCCGAGAATGGCGGGGCGTGCCCGCTCCAGCCGCGCCTTCAAGTCAGATTCCGGCTTGCGTAAGTCTTCGGGAATCGGCGAGAGACTGAGAAAAAGTGAACGCTCGGCCAAATCGGACCGATTGATGAAATCCGAAATACCATTGATCGCCTGCGGACGCTGAACATCAATTAGAAGTTCCTCGTCGTCTGTATATAGTCTTCTTGTGACAAATCCACCGCCAGTGGCAACTCGGCACAGACTGTCACTAAGGCTAGGGGAGATTGAACTTGCATTATCAAAGGCCAGTATATGACTTGCGTTCGCGCCGATGAATAAATCTCGTTCGTCGCGCGGGAAGCTGCGAAGGTCGGAAATGTTCGGATCAACTAGTGCCCGCAGCGTTCTAAGGAATGACGATTTTGCCGATCCCTGTTCGCCCGTGATGGCGAGGATTGGATACGGTCCCACGGGCCGCAGCGCGGCGAGCAGCCATGCTATGGATAAGGTGAACCCGTCATCATCCCGCACGTTCACGAGAGAGCGAAGGTCGTCGATTGATCCGCCGCGCTCGGGCATCGGCAGTGCCTGCATGCCGGGCGCTCTACGGAAGCGCACAGGCGCGTCCGCGATAACTCGCCAGCCGTCGCGGTCGATCTCGATTGCGCGCCACGTCGTGTTGCAAAGGTCGAGATAAATGCGCCCCCCGTGCTCGGCAACGCGGATGAAAACCTGGCGTTCCGGGCCGTCAAACATGGCCTTCGCCGTGAGCACATCGACCCCCTGCGGCATCGCATCGCGAGCCGGCGGGCGCCCGTGAGATTCGTAGAACAAGTGCGTCAACCATTGCTTGAACTGCGAGCCGCCGACGCGGTGCGTCTCGCGATGACCGGCAACGCGGATATCGGCGTATGCGTCTCCGGCAGCCGTATGGAACAGCGCAGTGTCCCGCAGGGCAACCGCGATCAGCTTGTCAGCGTCCGATCCGCCGCCGCGTTTTCCACCCTTCTCGTCATCCCCCTGCGGTTCCGGCTTCGGCGGTTCGTCACCCCCTGCTTCAAAAAGCAATGTCGCGCATTCGGTAAAGCTGCAAAGGTAATTCCATCCGACCCGATAGGGCGCAGGCAAACTTTCGATTGCGCGGCGATTCTCGTCGGTATCTGACAATCCCCCACCCCACTTGTCTGCCCATTCGAGCAGTCTCTCAATGGCGTCTGCCCGGTTCTCTGGTCCTGCAGCAGCAAGGATAGCGGCGCAGAATTTGAGCCACGCGTTTCGGTCATTGAAGCGCGAATCGTTCTCGATCAAAGAAAGAAGCGACAGCACGTGCTTAAAAGACGGTGCTAGCAACGACTCCTGATCTGGCGCGTCGCCCGTGCTCGCCGCACTGCGCGATTTCCGCCCGATGATCTTCTCGGCCTCGTCAAGAAAATGCGCGATCTGGTCTTCAGTGACGGCAGGCAGGCCGCCGCGCCCAAGCATTTCCGGCGAAAAATTCCATGCGTATCGGCCACCGTCTGGGTGTTCGCCATCTGCAACAAATTGCTGGCCCTTGCCGAGGATTTCCACGGCCTCGTCATGACTTTTTGCAACGTGGCGTTCGCCTTCGAGACGTATTTTCGCTGGCTCCCCATCGGCTGCGCGATAGAGCGAGAGCCGTTTTGCCGATCCAGGCCGCGTCCGCGTGCATGTGCGCCCAAGCAACTTTTCTGCCAGCGCCGCCACCCGATCCGCGATCTCGTCAGCTTGGCAATCAATATCGACTGCTCGCAGACCGGAGCATAGTATTCCGGTGCTCAATGTCCCCAAATCAGCCGCCGCAGGCAGCCCTCGCTTACGCTGCCAACCGTATTCTGCTGGTATCTTCGAGCGTGTCCGGACGGCTACAGGAGTAAAGCCCGCCTCGTATAAGGCCTGTCTTTTTTCGTCAACTTGCTTGACAATTTCGGGAGTTTCGTCTATATTCATTCCACACCTTAACTGAAATTTTATGAATAAAAAAATCCCCGCTCGAAACACATTTTCGAGCGGGGATTTTCTTACCGCCGGATTTCGCTGGTGCTGCGAACCTGCCGCCCGGCAATCCAAGTGTCCAAATCTTCGCGACGATAGCGAACAGACTTTCGCCCGAGTTTAATCATCGCGGGACCATCGCCGGTCATCGCCGCCCTATCGAGAAATGCGCGTGACATTTGAAGGTAGGCCGCTGCTTCGGGGCGTCGCATCAATACTTCCATAAAAATATTCCTTTCAACACTGCACAATTGCGGTGATTTTTTTATTATATCGGAAAATTGCAAACCCTCGCATACGTAATGCAAAAATAATTGGAAATAGTAGAAAATTGATAAAATAAAGCGTTTATTTTCAATATTTTGCTATTTTATTTTTCGATGCTCATTGCCTTTTCAATCTGTTCCGCAATATTCGCCGCAGCCAATTTCAGCGGATCGGCTGAAATATGGGCATATCGCTGTGTCGTCGCCGATTGCGTGTGGCCTAGCAGTTTTCCGATGATCGGCAGCCCCATGCCGCTTGATGCCGCAATCGACGCGAAGCAGTGGCGTAGGTCGTGAAGTCGAACATCATCCAAGCCAGCCTTAGCCCGGATCGCTCGCCACGGTTTTTCAAGATTGACCAGATGCGAGTTGGCTTTCTGGCCGGGCAAGACGTATGGATTGCCAGCCTCGCGCGGGAGTTCACTCAAAATCGCAATGGCTGGCGGCGGCAGATGGATTGTCTTTTGTCCGGTCTTGGAATCTTGAAGCCTCGCCTCGCCTCGCTCGAAATTGATCGTAGCCCATTTGAGCGTCAAAATTTCGCTCAGCCGCGCGCCACTGAAAACGAGCAATTTAAGTGCTGCCCTCACAATCGGCGAGGGATATTCGTCGATTGCAACTGATAACGCTGCCAGTTCCGAAGCCGACAGCATCCGCTCGCGAGCTTTTTCTGGAAACCGCTCAATGCGAGCGCATGGGTTTGTGTGCAAGGGGCGCAGCCCCCATCCCTCGGCTTTTGTCAGCATCGAACCCAGCACCGCCAGCACTCGATTGGCCTGATAAGGTGTCTTTTTCATCCTTTGATGCAATCGATCTACCTGCTTCGGTGATAGCTGGTGGATCGGCACTGAGCCGATTTCGGGTAGGATGTTCTTGTCTATCAGCCGCTTATATTCGGCGGCGGTGCGGCTCTTGCGCTTGGCTTCGACGTGATCCGATAGAAACCGTTCTGCCAGATCGGCGACGGTTTCAGCACTACGCAATTCCCGTTTCACGGCAGCGGGATCACCACCGTTCCGAACTTCCAGCAGAACCGCCTCGGCCTTTTTGCGGGCCTGTTCCGGGGTCCAGGGGCTGCCGTAACTCCCGATCACGAATTTCCGGTAAGGCTGCCCGCGTCCGCCGCCGTTCGGGCGATAGCATGTGATGAACGTCTTTTCGCCGCTAGGCCGCACCCGCAGACCGAAACCTTTGAGCGCGGAATCCCACAAAACGACCTCGCCCTTGGCTGGTGCCTGCAATGCGTCAATCGACCGCTTTGTGATAGTGCCCTTCATCGGTAATCCTTTCAGGGTTGCACCGGGGATGCACCGGAATTAAAATCAGAGCCAACATGAGGTTATAAAATACTCGAAAAATCACCTAATATAAAGTGTTTGCAACTAACATACTATTAGAAAAAACACGGGTTGTCAAATTCGTAATCAGTAGGTCCCCAGTTCAATCCTGGGTGTCGGCACCATTTCAAATCAATGACTTGTGCGATGAATGACGTCGCTGGCTTCCAGCGCGAGCCGGCGGCCAAATGCCTCACTTTGTCTCACCTTATCCGGGGAAAGTGAAGCATACGTGAAGCACGGGCCGTGCACGCCGGTTTGCCCGGCGGCATCTTCATCTCGCAATTTCTTTATTTGGAATGGTGGGCGCACAAGGACTCGAACCTTGGACCCGCTGATTAAGAGTCAGCTATCTTAAAATCTGTGTGCGACATTTTTCCATTGTTTTTCAACGCATTATTAAGAGCGCCAGCAAATAAAATATTCAATTCTACGATTCTGGGTTTCAATAGGGTTTCACCGGGAGAAGGTTGGTTACGTTTGATTTTGCAGTGATAAAAATAAAAAGTCTGATCGTGGCGTGCCGTGCGCTATATAATCCGCATGACACATGATCGGCACGACATCGACAAGCTTATCTCGACCATCGCCCTTCTCCGGATCGACGATGTGATGCGGATGACCGGTTTACGAAGCCGCGATCAAGTGTATCGCCTCGTCCAGCGCGGCGAACTGGCGCAACCGGTGAAAATCGGTAAGCGGGCGTCAGCCTGGCATACAAGAGACGTGATCCGCTTCATCGAGACACGACAGGTCGATCCCCTCGCCCACCCGGCCAGACCAAGCCGCGCGGCGTAATTTGTGGCGTGCTGTATGCTATATAATATGTGTGAAGGAGACTAGAAAATGATGAAAAAAACAAAATTGCTGACCTGCCTCGCCGGGGTCGCCCTGCTCGCCGGTTGTGCTCAACCGCCTGCGGGTGTTGCTTGTCGTGATACCCCTCATCCGACGCAATGCCGCAACCAGCGCCGAGACAGTAACCTCGTCGGTGGTGCGCTGATCGGCGGTGCAGGTGGGGCGATCATCGGCGCATTGACCGGAAATGCCGCTGTCGGTGCGGCCATCGGTGCCGGTGCCGGTGCTCTTGGTGGTGCGATCGCACCTGAAGGGTCGCCATCACCCAGATATCAGCCTGGATACACAAGCGGGTATAACTATCAGCCTGGGTATCAAAATGGCTATAGTTATCAGCCAGGCTATCAGCCAGGTTATCAAAATGGGTATGGCTACCAGAACGGCGCGATAAACAACTGCCACGGGGTCTACTACGGCACCAGCATACTCAACCCATGCACTTGATCTAAAAGTGATCTAAAAGATGTCACAAACGCAGCAAAGCGGGCCGATTCTACCCGATGTCCGCGCGATGCAGGCTTATCGCAATCGCGGCAACGACATTCTGATTTCAACCGCGTTCGGTGCGTTTATCGGCAATTTCGTCGGCGGGACAATCGCTGGCGCAATGTTACACAACCCGTGGTGGTTCGGTAAGCCATTTCTTCCCGCAAAAGCGGTAGGTATCCCGATTTACAGCTTGATGCCGGTCGTCGTGACGGCTTTGAAGCACAGTGCATCCCACGGCGCGATGCAAGCCGTCGTTGCTGCCGGTGCTACTTTTACTGCCTGCACACTCCCGATGTTCGCCCTCGGCTTGCGGAAAGCAAAGAGAGCAAAAGATAAGATATACAAGAGCGACATCCACGGCTCCGCGCATTGGGCAAACCGTCAAGAGATTGAAAAAGCAGCGTTGTTGCCCGATCCGAATGGTGACAACCGGCATGTCTGCTATGTTGGCGGGTGGGTCGATCCGAAATCCAAGAAGATGACCTATCTCCAGCACTCGGGGCCAGAGCATATCATCGGTCTCGCCCCTACCCGATCGGGTAAAGGTGTCGGTCTTGTCATCCCGACTCTGCTAGCCTGGCGCGGATCGGCGGTTGTTTATGACGTGAAGGGTGAGAACTTTGAGTTGACTGCTGGCTGGCGTGCAAGTGTCGGCCAGCGCACACTTCGTTTCAGTCCGACTGAGCCGTGGCGTAGTTGTCATTTCAATCCGCTTCTTGAAATACGCAAAGGCACACAGCGTGAGATCAGTGACGCGCAGAATATCGCGACGATGATCGTTGACCCAGACGGAAAAGGCATGGCGGACCATTGGGCGAAGACCGGCTACGCGCTGCTAGTCGGCGTCATTCTACATGTTTTGTACTGCCGCGAAATTGAAGAGAAAACATTAGCATCTGTCGCATCACTTCTATCCCGGCCCGCCATCGACGATGATGACGATGAGGAAGGGGGCGACCCTGAATCTGGACCGAATCTGTCCGGTGTCGATGCAGTTTTCAAAGAAATGATGGAGTATGATCATAATCCACCAGAATATCTAAAATACAAAATGCCGGACGGCACTATTACAAACACACATAGAGTAATTGCTGAATCAGCACAAGAAATGCTAAATAAGGCTTCAAATGAGAAGTCCGGCGTTATTTCAACCGCCATGTCTTTTCTTTCGCTTTATCGTGACCCGATGGTCGCTTCTGTTGTGAGCAAATCCGATTTTCACATCACAGACTTAATGAACGACGACCATCCATACAGCCTATACATCGTCCCTCCACCGGCTGACAAAGACCGGTTGAAGCCGCTCATACGCTTGATGATCAGCCAGATCATCAGGCGGTTGACTGAAAAAATGGAATTCAAAGACGGGCGGAGTGTTGCAAGCTACAAGCACCGCCTGTTGCTTTTGATCGACGAATTTCCGTCACTTGGTAAAATTCAGATCGTTGAAGAAGCCCTGGCTTATATTGCCGGTTATGGCATAAAGGCTTACCTTATTTGCCAGGACAGAATTCAGTTGCAGGCGGCATACTCTAATTATGAGTCTGTCATGTCGAACTGTCACGTCCGCATTTACTACGCGACGAACCAGCAGGACACGGCAAAATATGTGAGCGATCAGCTTGGCAAAATGACGATCACATCTGAATCGCATTCGGTCAGCTATGCCGGCGCTTTCATGCCATATCAAAGCGGGTCATCCAGTGCGATTCAACATCAAGCGCGTGATTTGATGACACCTGACGAAGTTGGCCGTATGCGCGGGCCGGAGAAAAACAAAAATGGTGATATTGTTGCCGCCGGTGAAATGGTGATCGTCCCATCCGGTTCCGCCCCTATTCGTGGCACACAGATTCTATACTTTTTTGACCCTGTTTTCTCGCGCCGCGCGAAGATGCCCGCGCCGGAAGTAGGCGATTATCTGAAAACGCGGTCCGAGAATCCCGGTGGCAAACAGATTGTTGAAACCCAGCCGGATCCGGTTGCCCCCGCCGTTGAACCGGTAATCGAGGTTGACCAGGCGGAGCAAGCCGAACTGGACGATCTCGGTGTGTCGATTGGTGCGGAAGCCGACGATTTCGATGACAGCTTACCACCAGATGATGAACTACCACCGGACGGTTCGGAAAACGATGAACCGGTCGAGACAGAAATGACTGATGAGCAATGCCGCAGCTTGCTCGATGAAGCCGGGATTGAGGCGGGCAAGCAGGTTGCGGCGAGAGTTCAGCAGAGCCAAGACACGTTCAAGCCGAGCGAAGAGTCACATCATAAGAGTCAAGACAAAGCGCAAATAAGCTCACTTTTCTGAAACGCTTCCGCAGATGTACATATAGTGGAGAAACATGGTTTTCTCTGACGCAAGAAATGGAGAAATATGATGAGACCAAAAATGCTGGATGAAAAGCATGATAGACTAATTGCCGTGCTTTTCAAAAACGGAAAGAGCGTTGATGATATTGCACAGTCTATCAACGTTTCGGTCACGACGATCGCTAATTCGCTTCACCGCTCGAACGTTCAACGTCCGAAACGCGGTCGCCCGGTGACAAAGATCGAAAATATGGTGTCGGCTTAACGCGCTATATTAACCATACTCCCGGCACAACATATGCCGGGAGAATAGAAAGGTAATACAATGACTGAACAAACCAAAACCCCGGATACCGACCATCTGGCACGGTTCGACAAAGAGTTTTTGTCGACTTCATATCTCGCGGTAGCGATGGAAGTTTACGACGCCATGTCCGGCATCACCGCAGGAATAGCCGAAAATGCCGAGGATTTTGCCGACCTGAATCACGCATATTTCCACGGATTCGGTGAGTGGCTCAAAAATCTCGATGAGAGTGATGTGAAAGCTATAATCGCTATTTCTGTAGAGCGATCGGCAATAGTAGAAGCAGAAGCTGACGCGCCAGTCGAGACCGGCGCGTAATGCCAACACCGAAGCCGAATGCGGAGGGTTTCTGGTCTAGCGTTGGGCCGTATTTCGCCATGATGCCCGCTGATTGGGCATCACGGATGATCAACGAATTGTGTCCGCCAGACGGTTCTGTGCTTGATCCCTTTATGGGGCGCGGAACAACTATCTTTGCGGCTAAGACCAGCGGCAGGACCGGACTTGGTTGTGACGTGTCACCCATCGCATGGCTATGGACAGCGACAAAATGCGACCCAGAGCCGGATATGATGCGCCTGATCGAGCGGCTATCCGATATCGAGGCTGGCATCCTTGATGTGGATTCACAAGCGGAAAATGAGTTTCAGTCTTGGTGCTGGTCGCCCCGCGTCCTCGGCTTTCTACGCTCCGCCAGGCGTTGTTTAGACTGGAAAGGTAGCCGGACCGACCGGACGCTGATGGCGATCATACTGCTCTACATACACGCTAAGCTCGGGTACGGTTTAAGCAACCAGATGAACGGGTCGAGGCCGACATCGCCGGACTACTCGATTCGCTGGTGGTCCAGCCGTGGCATGAGGCCGCCAGAAATCGATCCGGTAGATTTTTTAATAAGCAAAATACAATATCGTTACCGCCACGGAATTCCTTGTGGCAAGCCATGTGATATACGGCTCGGCCCAGCAGAGTATGTCCTCCCCGACCCGGCTACAACGGATTATCGGTTCGACCTACTCATCACGTCGCCGCCGTACCTTGGCGTGACAAATTATCGGCTGGACAACTGGATTCGGCTCTGGATGCTCGGTGATAGCGCATCTCCAGACCTTGGTGATACAGCACAAAAATATATCGACAAGCGCTTATACATCGCAATGCTTGATGCCATTCTTCACCGCGCAGCAGGGCTACTCAAGCCGGAAGCGTCGATCCTGGTCAGGACAGACTCAAGAATCTGGACGCGCAATGTTACAGCAGCCTTGATCGCCGAAATCTGGCCAGATCGACCAATTTTATGTCGCAGTGAAATACCAGAGCGCGGAAAGACACAGACGGTTTTGCTCAACAGCGCTGTGGATTGCCCCGGCGAAACGGACTTTCTGATATGCGCGGGAGGACCGCTAAATGGGTTCAAAGAGATCAAAAATTGCGTGCCGCGCGCCGGTTTAGATGCTATATTAGCTGTATGATATGCTTCGCAAGGAGACAAGCCCATGGCACGGACAAAGACGATAAAACTCGGCGCTGACAAGAGATTCGTTTCACCGGATAAAAAGATCGGTCTCGAAACGCTCTCAAAAGCGCCAGAAACAGATCAGATCGAAAAAATGTTCGATGATGTCATCCCAGCGGGGATGAGCGACGAAGATCGAAAGAAATTCGTCAAAGGGTTAGCCATTGGCGTGCAGGTCATGCGTCTTGATAATGGTGGATTGGCTGACCGGCTTGAGAAATCACATAGACAACTGGCAAAGCAGCGGGGCCAGGACGACCCGAAAATCGACAGGTTAGCAGCGCTGAAATTTGCCCGCGAAATTCGCAATGAAGCGATCGAGGCGGGCAAATTGCTTGATGGCATGGAAAATGATCAGATCGATAGAAAATATGGTGCCGCAGTCCGCGTTGCAAAAAAGCATCTCGGGTGGAATGACCGAGATGTTCGGGCAGCAACTGTTGACTTGATCGTACAGTTTAACGGCGACAAAACAAAAGCTGCGCAGTCTTTCGTAGAGATAGTGAAGTCCGACCGGCGCTTTGAAGCCGGGCATATGAAGAATTCTTCGCTCGATCAGGTTGACGAAAATGGTCAGACGATCGAGACGAAGATCGGGGTTACATCGCATGGATTTGAGCAGCAGCAGGAGTTGAAAGAGCGAGAAGAGCGGGAGGCCAAGCTTGACGGTAAACTCGCTAAAGCAGACAAGATCGCTGCTGCTTTGCTGACAGACAAAGAGTATACAGCTTATCGTCTTATCCGCGACAACGCTCACTTGATACACTTCGATCGCAGTGAGATCACCATGTCCGGTGATGAAAGAGATAATACACCCGGCAAGCTGATCGCAGATAAAATGAGTGTTTCTCTGCGCCAAGGGCGTGAATACGCAAAGAGTGTCTTAGAAAAAGTGAGTGCAAGTAAAGACAGTATAAAAATCACACTATCACAAGATTCGTCATCTTTATCGAAGTTGAATGCTAAAATTCAGACGAGAATTGGCACACCGACCGAGAAGCTTGTCGAGAAACATCGCAACAACACTTCACCAGAGCAGATCGAGGAATCCAGAAATAGAGAAAGAATGAAAACGAGGGAGCGGGCGGCACGACTCCACGCTGCAAAGAAAGCGAGGCGGGAAGCTGGTATCTCTTTGTAAACCAAGGAGATACCGGCTTCCGCAGATGTACTATAAGTATGACGAACTTAATCAAACCACCCAACTCTATCTTCCGGCGACCAGATCGTCGGAAGATTTTTGATCCAAACCCGGATGCGTCACCTGCACCTGTTGTAGATGATAAAATAGAAATACCGAGACAGATAGATGTAGCGGTCAGACTATTAAATGATGCAGCAAATACAAAAGACTACCAGATAAAATTTGATCAAAAAATACAAGACTTGTTTTTCGAAGTTTTAAGTTATCACCCCCGCGCTGCCGAGAAAACCGGTCCGGGGGTTTCTTATTTCTTCAGAGCGCCGAATCCATATACTGGCTGGAATGTCATAAAATTCCGGCGTGTCGATCTCACCGAGGACGACCTGGACACGCGGCTGGCCGTTGGTGCGATGGTCAACCCGGACGCTGGATGGGTCAGACTATCAGCAGTGTATAAAGCGATGAGAAATGCGGTTTACCACCAGGTCGAGGACGCCCGCGTCATCGCCAGGAAGGCCGCCATGGCGGCTGGGCAACCCGGCATGATGTGGTGCGCCGAGACGCTGGAATGGATCGACGAGCGAAATTGCCATGTCGACCATGACGGTATCCCATTCTCCATCATCGCCTCATCGTGGCTGATCAGAAATAAAATAGATACTTCGACATTAAAAACAGAGAGCGTTTATCCATCACCGGGCCGCAAATTTACGTCCGGGGAATTAAAGGAAAGCTTTTCTGATTTTCATAAAAAATACGCACATTTAAAAATTGTTGGAAAAGCAAGACATAAGAAAAGACATTTTACAGCTAGAAGAGAAATACCCTTTGCGACACTTTTAGAGATGGATGATCAATTACCGGTATATCTCGATAAAATTAAAAATGGGGAAATTAAAATAACAGAAAATATCCAAGATACGAATATAATCAAAAATAACGTCATTATCCTACCAACCCACAAAAGATTATCATTTAAGAATTTTTCAAACAAAGAAAATACAAGAATTACCAGTTTGTCGCGGTAATTTCCCGCGCGCCGATCAGGCGAGAGAAAGCTATAGACGTATCTCTCTGTATCCTCGGAATCCCTGTTCCCCTTGCCCACCAATCGTTGCGCGGGGTGATGATGAGTTGAGGATTGCCAACCATCACTTCCAGCCATGGCCAGACCAGAAGCTGGTCATAGCAGATCACAGACGCGACCTTGACGCCATCGATGGTCTTCACCGGCTCATCCCATGTTGCACCATATCCACCAGTTTTCCAAGGGTGCCACATGCTGACCGGCACGGGAAATGCAGCGCGGAAAAGTGTGTTGCTTGGCTTGCCACGTCTTACTCCGACGACACTATCCCAGAGCGACCCATTTTTCTGTGTTGTCGCCCCGACCAGCCACGTCCGGCCAGGTGGGACGGATGCTGCATATTGAGCCGCCGTCCCTGGCAACCAGGTTGCGACCGTCTCCGGCAGGACGACAATTTTACTCTTGTCAGCCCGTGCTGCCGCGATGACTTTACTATTTCTCGATATCACGCTAACCGGATTTTCCGGCTGCGGTCCGAGATTGGTATTCACTGCTGAAAAATGTAGCGGTGCTATATTTTTGTTGAAACCTGTGCTGCTATTGAGTACCAGGCTAGCAATTAAAATGGCTTGATAAGTGCGAGAACCAGCATCGTTGAGATACCAGTGAAAAGAGACAATCCAAGCAAAAAGTAACACAATTCCGATGACGCCCGATCCGGGAAATAAAATCCCCGCAGCAGTAATCGGCGACACCCAGCCAAACAGGCCGATCGGCGGCACAGCGTCAATGACCAGCGCGACGATGATCGTCCACGGCTTTTCAGTGTCAGCCCACATCCACGGTGCGGCTAGGATTAAAGATGACCCGAGCCAAAGTGCAAGGCCGAGGATATACGATGTCGCACCGTGACCGAAGAAAACCCCGGCACCTGGCACCAATCCTGCACTCGCTGACAAAAAATAAAGGGTGACCAGCACGAACCGATCACGCTTAGATTTTGTGAGAGGCCCAAAAATAGGGAGTATGAGAGAGAAAATCGGGCCAACCCACCACCATGGGGTGAGCCAGGATAGACCGGCAGAGACGAATACGACTTTTTTTATATTGCTCGTCATTTCACATGCCAGTTCGTCGCGAACGTTTCGCGCTTCATAATTTTATCAGACCCGCCTGCACCTGGATTCCATGCTGCCGAGAAAGGTGAGCCGGACCAGGATTTTTTAGGTAGATGATGATATATAATCTTGTAGACACCGGACGAAATTTGGACGGGCAACCCAGCGGACCGGAAGACAGCGTTTGCATAATGTGCGTCACCATAGAGCTTTCCCGAATTGTATGCTTCGAATGCGTGAAAAACAGCGGGTTGACCAGAAAATCCGGCTCGCCTGGCGCGATGGTATCCCGCGCGGAAAATGGCCGCCCCTGTTTTGATATTTGTGCAAACGTTAAAAACGGTTGCCGGAGTTAAGCCATATCTCGCAAAATTTTCTGTGTCGATCTGCATCAGCCCGGCATCGACCTGGTGGCCTTGGTCAACCAGCTTTGTGAGTAGTGCCACCGCATCATCAGCGGTAGCAGGGAAATAATGGCGACCGGATGTGTTGTCGTTCAAAGCATATTTTTGTCCTCCCGACTCTACGCGTATGATCGCCTCGATCGTCGATGGTCGCACCCCCGGCGCACAACGCGTGATCATCGCCGCCAAGGCTGGACCGGTGAGGATCATGATATTTTTCTCCAAATTTCACGAAAATCGTCACCGGACATGATCTTGCGTGACATCAGAATTTTGGCGATCTCGCAAATTTTTGTTCGCCCGAAATCCGTATCACAGCGCAATAGAGAGATTGTGTGCACGACAATTTTTGATGATTTTACATAGTCATATTGAAGTAAAGCCATTCTTTTTTGTATTCTAGTAATATCATCTATATCATTTTCAAAAAGCCAGCCATCTCCAGCACAATGTAGTGCGAACTCTTCAATATCTTCATCTTCAAGACAACGATTTTTTTCAGCAACTTCTTCTGCGACTTGACCAGCAAGTATCTCAATAATATCAGCTTCGACTGTTTGATAAAGCTTTGATTTTGAAAAACCTACGCGGGCTTTCAGTCTCGCGCGATAGTCTATCAACTCGTCTATATCTCTCACATCGTCGATGCTGGTGATCCTGGCTGGCATAGCAGCATAACCATGTCGCGCGGCATCAGATATGATCGACACAAGTAAAAGCGGCTCCGGCGCGATGAGGTCCGGTCGAGCCGCCTCTATCTCGATCCGAGCGATTGCATGCCCAGCTTCGTGAAAAGCGGTCATCATATCTTCGCTCACCATGTCAGCACCGGGCTGGCCAATGCGATCAGGTTGCCGACCGGTATTGGCCCCCAGTACCTCGAATCGTAAGCCCATTTCGACGAGTTGTCCCAGACCCAGACCTGGCCGGGCTTAACGGTGTATGTCCCGAGCGGATAATGCACGATAGCTTCACCGTTTTTTGCAACCGGCTGGATTTTAGTTTTACTAAGTTTGCTTCCATCAACATATATACCTGACATTTTTATCGATATTTTTTGCCCCGGCACGGCGGCTATATTTTTTAGAAATGGTACGAGATGGTTTTTACACGGTGTATTATTTGACTTGATAAGCCAGTTGTCTTTGATAGCCTGCTTGATCGCCGGGCTGGCTTCCTGTGATGGCGGGCAAAGCAAGACGGTCATACCTGGGGTTATCGTTCCCGGTAGCGCTTGGCTTTCATAAAAACCGACTGGCATCGACGTTGTAATGTTGATGAAAATGCCGGACTTGTTGATAGCGACGCCCGCGACACCGAGCAGTGCAATGGCGGATGCAATGTATATCAAATTCGCCAGTTTCCGCTCTCTAGCTGCATTTCGCTCATTTGTGAGAGCCAAAGCTTCTCGAAGCTTCTCTATTCTTGTCTGATCCATTTTTTATTGTGATCCAGAAATTTAGCAGCCCCGCCGAAACGGGGCTACCTGACCGGGGCTGGGATTGGACCGGCACCCGGAGATGCTGGATCACCCCCCTTCGTTGTTCCTGGAGTTTATGATGGTTGTATATCTCACTTTTTTGGTCTCCTATTCTGTGTATGTATATTATATAGCAGTTCTGCGGAGCCTATCACTGGCAAGCCAGGCACTCTTCGTAGTCAACGCGAGTGTTGGCAATAGGCATATCCAGAGCGGCTTTCTGCTGCTGCTCTGTCAAACGGCTCTCGGCACGCTGGATTGACAGTGAGCGGCAGTAATAGAGCGACTTCAAGCCCTTCTTCCAAGCCTGGAAATGAAGCATATGAAGGTCGCGCTTGTGAATATTGGCAGGCAAGAACAGATTGACCGACTGGCTCTGGCAGATATACGGGGTGCGGTCCGCTGCGTGCTCGATAACCCAGCGCTGATCGATTTCAAAAGCGGTCTTGAAGACGGCCTTTTCATCATCGGTGAGGAAATCAAGATGCTGAACAGATCCCTTGTGCAGCGTGATTTCCGACCATGTTTTGTCGTCATCACGTCCCTTGGAAGCCAGAAGCTTCTTCAGCGCCCTGTTCTTTACAGCGAAGCTTCCCGAAAGGGTCTTCTGCAAGAATACATTGGCTGCAATCGGCTCGATGCCAGGGCTGGCATTACCGGCAATGATCGAAATGGAAGCTGTCGGAGCAATCGACAGCTTGTTGCTGAATCGCTCGTTGATGCCGTATTCAGCAGCGTCAGGGCAAGCTCCCTTCTCGTCGGCCAAGAGCCTGGAAGCCGCATCGGCCTGAGCACGGATATGCTTGAACATCCTGATATTCCATGCCTTCGCCATGGCGGATTCAAACGGAATCCCGTTGTCCTGCAAGAAAGAATGGAACCCCATCACGCCAAGACCAATCGACCGCTCACGCATGGCCGAATATTTGGCCTTTGCCATCGTATCCGGAGCATTGTCGATAAAGGTCTGCAACACATTATCGAGGAAGCGCATCACATCTTCGATAAACGTCGGATGGTTGTGCCACTCAAACCAATTTTCCAAATTCAGGCTTGAGAGGCAGCAGGCAGCGGTCCTCTCTTTACCGTGATGGTCAATTCCAGTCGGAAGGGTAATCTCGGAACATAGATTCGAACTTTTTACGCGCAGGTCGGACAAAACGTGATGTGTCGGCCTGGTCCGGTTCACTGTGTCGACAAAAAGGAGATATGGTTCACCTGTCTCGATCCGCGCGGTCAAAATTCGTATCCAGATCGACCGGGCCGGGATGGTTTTGACAACAGAGCCATCCTTCGGTGAGACAAGATTCCACATCTTGTCAGCCTCAACAGCGCGCATGAACGCGTCCGTGATGGCGATACCATGATGCAGGTTGAGCGCCTTGCGATTCGGGTCACCCCCGGTCGGGCGACGCATCTCAACGAATTCCTCGATTTCGGGATGGTCGATCCGGATATACGCGGCGGCTGACCCACGGCGTATGCCACCCTGGCTGACCGCCAGCGTCAGGCTATCCTGCACGCGGATGAACGGGACGATGCCGGATGTCTGTCCATTTGCTCCGGCCTTCTCACCAATTGAGCGCAAGTTTCCATAGAAAACACCGATGCCACCACCATTTGCGGCCAGCCAGGCGGACTCCCGCCAAGACTCGATGATGCCGTTCATAGAGTCGTCTACTTCCGTAAGATAGCATGATATCGGCAGTCCACGGCCAGCCCCACCATTCGAAAGAACAGGGGTGGCTGGCATGAACCATAGCTTGCTCATATAATCATAAAGACGTTGAGCGTGCGCCTGGTCATCGGCAAAAGCAGCGGAAACACGGGCAAACATGTCCTGATATGTTTCACCGGGCATGACATATCGATCGTTCAGAGTAGCCCTGCCGAAATCGGTGAGAAGGGCATCACGATCATGGTCGAGACGGATTTTTGTCTTGTCTGCTTTCTCTCTTGTGTTCGCCACAGATGTAGAGTCGTCGAGCGGTGCCATGGGCGGTCCTTTCGCTGTGTGTGCTGCGTGTTAGACAGATAGTATAGCGTCTTCCGGGGCTGTCACGCCCCGGTTCTGGTTTTTCATCATCTCAACTGCTTCCTAGCGCTGGGTGTGCCGACCTGCCCCGCGCTGGGTTGAGAAACAGAGACGGGCGCGGCATTTGAGCCAGGGGTTTCTGGCACTAGAACAGTTGATCCACGCTGCTGTATCGACGTGATCGATGATGACGGCGCAATCTGAACCGGGGCGACTGTTACAATTTTTGTCGCAGCTTGCGGAATGGTCGGCTTAGTCACTGTTGTCTTCCCACCGCTATTGTTCGACGGAGGAGTTGTTGTCTTCCCACCGCCATTACTCACCGAAGGTGCCGTAGTTTTCCCGCCGCCATTGTTCGACGGAGGTGTCGTGGTTTTTCCACCACCATTGCTCACCGGAGGTGCCGTAGTTTTCCCGCCGCCATTGTTCGCCGGGGGTGCCGTAGTTTTCCCGCCGCTATTGTTCGACCCACCACCATTGCTCACCGGAGGTGCCGTAGTCTTCCCACCACCATTGCTCACCGGAGGTGTGACAACAGGGGGCGTCACAACAGCGGGATGACCGGCATCAAGTGTTCCAGCTACGTTAATTGTGCCAACTGTTCCAGCATTTTGTGAACCATTTAATGAGGTTAAAATCTGTATCGAATTGCCACCCGATGAGAACTGGCTGGCAGCGATACTTGTCTCACCTGGATTCGCGTTTGCTGTTCCATTTGCTGAACCTGTGACGAGGTTTGAGCCGCTTGCGGTCTCCGAATTACCTGTTGAAAAACCAACATTTTTAGCAGAGATATACGTGTCGCACGGCAGGCCGGATGTGTCACACGACCCGCCTTGGTTGATCGATATTTTGCTTCCTGCGCCGATATTGACCGTGCCACCATCGGCGGCGACGATCTGATCAGAGCCGGGGACGGTGTTGGTAATCGTCGTATTGTCGATTGTAATATTGCCGCTTGTCGGAATGCCGCCAGCAAGTGTAGACTTGCCCGCGCCAATCAGTCCCGTCCCGAAAAGAGTTGAGCCAGAAAGCGTGATGTCTGGTGTGCCCTTAATATCAAAATTAGTGGCCTGATCCTGCGCTGGCTGACTTTCTGTAACGTTGGACATATCAACGCTTGTGTCTGTGCCAGCGACGGTGAGAAATGACGGTGCTCCGGTGCCGCCAATATTTGTGAGTTTTATATTTTTCAGCGTCAGCGTCGCACCGTCGTAGAAATTCGGGCTGCTCTCATACCCGGCTGAGTTGAAGCTGATCATCGGCACATTAAAAACTGAGTCTGTGACCGTATTTGCTTCAACTTGAAACTGATACGAGTTTAAGCCGGAATCGTTGATTGTCAGCCCGGAGATCGACGGTGCAGCAAGCTGCGGCGTGTAAGAAGCATATTGTCCGCCTTTTTGTGTCACGTTGATCACAGAACTACCGTTCAAACCGGCGAGAGGCTGGTTCGAATATATCTGGAATGACGTGCCAGAAATGTTCAAGCTGGCCGGGAGAGATACGATATTCCCGCTGATATCGACCTGCCCGTCACTGGCCAGCATAGACAGATTCGGGTCGATCGTGACGGTAGAGCCGGAGCCGGTCTGACCAGGCGGGACATACGCATCACCGCCGCTGGTTGTGATCAAGACGCTACCGTCTTTACCAGTCGCGGTCAGGTTGCCATCGATCGTGACCGGCCCTTGCTCGCTGATTGTAACGCCACCTGCGGCACTCGCCCCCGCTGCGGTCAAATCACCAGCAGTGGTTGTGCCGTTCGATGCGATATTGAAGCCGTTTGCGTTTGCGCCGACAACAATTCCACCAGACGCCGCAACGTGTTCGACGGTGATATCGCCGCCATTTGTTGAGCTAACGCTGATTGATGAGACTGTCACACCATTTTTTGACCCGCCATCGATCGAGACCGGCGCGGGGGTTGATGAACCGCTAAAGAACTCGCCGGTCAATTCCTGATTCTTGTAAAGCGAGAATTTCTGTGTCGCACCATTTGTAACTTGGGCTGGCACATCTATTGCTGCGGCTGTCCCATGCGTGTCAGGGAGCGTGTCCCCGGTCGTTGCATCGACCGTCACTGACGCTGACGCGAATTGCGGGCCACCCAGCACGGCACCGTACGCACCGTACGTCACGCCAGGTGCGATCGTGACGGGCGCTGTTGACGCCGTGACCTGCCCTGTCGAGGAATCATATGTGCCTGCCGCCAGCGCAACACTGCCTGGTAAAACCGCATTCGGGCCAACGCTGATTCCGTCCGGATTTACAATGACTTGTGTGAAACCAGGTGAGTTGATCGTCCCGTCGATGGTGCTTGCTGCACTACTTGTATCGTTGTTGACGACAACAGATGGCAGTGTGCCACTTCCTGAACCGGCTGCGTAGGTTACTGTCTTACCGGCAGCAACGTCATACCCACCAGCCCAATTTATCGCCACGGGTGAGCCAGGTGTAAGCGCGCCGGGCGTGATAGTTACAGTCTCTGTTGAACCCGACGTGCTGATTTGACCAGAGCCGGTTGTAAACGCCCCACCGCTCGGTAGAGCCGGAGTTGCAAAGGCAATTCCAGATGAAGCAGCAAGAGCGATGAGTGACGCCCCGAGCATTTTTCGTGTTGACATTATATTAGCCTCCAACTTCGTAAATTGACGTGACAACGCTCCAGACGACCTGCCCGGATTGGGTGTCCCTGCACGTCATGACATTGACGAATTCGCGCGGATAACCGGTGAAATAACCGTCCGGCTGTAATATCTGCGCGGGCGTGTCCGGCTGGCCCGGCCCACCATAAGCGGTCGCACAGGGCGGAAATGGCATGTTATTCTCATAGATCAGACCTTCCGCATGAGCCGTCCCCGTTCCGAGCGCGGCGACCAGGCAAGCGGCGATGATTTTCTTTTTCATGATCAGAATCCCGTCACGATTTCAAAGCCAAGCATATCGTGCTGACCTGTGCCGCGCGGTTCGGCAATCGTATGACTCCATCCGATCTGCCCGGAAATGTGGCGACCAACTTTGAACGCCGCGCCGATGCTGAAAGCGGCAACACTGTCTGCCGGGCCGGTCACAGGCATGACTGTTCCACCATTCACGCCGAGATATGGCGTGACGAGGAATGGCACATTATGAACGGTAAACCGGACCGGGACGGCCTTCTCAATCTTTGCTGACAACCAGTAGCCAGATGGTGCTTCAAAAGATCCGGTGAAGAAAGATGATCCCCGGTTTTCCCCGCCGATATAAGCCTGCTCAACCTGTGGTGTGCCGGGAGAGCCGTGCTGGAAGCCGAGACTACCGGTGAGTCTTACCTGCCCGACAGTCCGTCCAGCCTCGATCCTGCCGCGCTCAACGGTATAGCTTGATGACCAACGCCCCATCAGATTTGGCTGTCCAGGACCGGCTGTGTCCGATCCGGTGATGCCGCGCAAAATCGTGGCACGCCAAGCAATATCTACTCTCCGATAGACATAGCTACCTTTCGCACCAACATAGACGGATGCGTCACGCTGCCTGGTCCACCAGTTCAGCGCTCCCAGCTTCTCTGTGTCACCAGACCAGAGAAGACCGCCACGAAGCCACACCTGGCCATCCAAAATCGGATATCTGTCACCAATTTTGACTTGTGTGACATCACCGGACAAGTGGAGCGGCTGAATTGGCCCACCGGTCAGATAATGCGCGTGGCTGAAAGAGAGATTAAAAATACCAGCCGTGGTTGGCCTTTTTATCTCGATTGCTTCACCGAGATATGCACCACCACGGCTCTGCTTTGGTGTCAAACCAGGCAAGCCACGGGTCACACTGCCGGAAAGGTCAAAACCGTCGATATGGGCATAACTATAGCCGGACAGGACATCTGATCCGGCATAACGTGGGCCGTAGCTAGAAAAGATCGTACCCACATGCCAAGTCCGCCCCGGCATTGGGCTGGCAGTTGCTGTCATGACAGGGCCATCATATCCGAGGTTGATATGTTCATGATGAGCAATCGCGGCGGCGCTAAGGAGTGGCAGAGCGGATTTGATACGCCCAGGTGTCACGGTCTTCCCGCCCGGCAGGAAGCCACTAAAAGGGCCGGATTTCGCAAAGACGGGAGCGACCCGCAGCAGGATTGTCGATTTTTTCTGATCGACAACCGCTTGGACGGTCGGGAAACCTCTAGCGTGCAAGGCGGCAATAAGATGGTGTGCTATAGCCGTTCCATCTGCGCCGACCGCATCATGGCTGATCGATGCTAAAAGCGCCGGGTCACCCGGTTCCATGATGATCCGCCAGTCATTGTGAGGCGGGGTTGGTCGGTAAGGAAGGATATCCAGACCGGGGAAGCCATCTCTTTTAGCTACCGGCTTGACCGGAAGGGTCGGATATCTGCGAGTGTGGTGAGCCGGGGATATAGGCTGACCGCAAGAGCCAGGCGGGACCGGTGATTGGCTACTCGTAATCAGAATGTCGGCCCGCGCTTGTGTGATACAAAGCGCGGAAGCCGATAGCCAGAGCGCGGCGATGTGTGACTTTCTCATGCATATTATATAGCACGCCACCGCGCTCCAGGCTTCTCATCAGATGAGGTCAGAAATTTGTCTTTTATCGGCTCTCCTAGCCTCGGCTTCTGCTGTCAAGCGATCAAGAAGATAGTCGGTTGCATCAGATACACTCTTTTTTGTCAAAGCACTCAAGAGGTGATCCAGTTCAGCGTCATAGCACAAAACTTCATCGTGGCTAGAACCTGTGGCGTCTTGAAGCTTTTCGTATGTGACCGTCTCACCAGCCAGCACCGCCGATAGATATTTTTTGACACAAGCGATATCGGCGGACATGATACATGTATCGCCGTAAAAGCCATCGTGCGAAGCTTTCAACTCCTCGATCTCGCTTTCCAGCTTCGCGCGGTGGCCCTGCTCGACATAGAGAACAGCAGCGACACCGGACATGCCGATCGTCATGCCGAAAAAGATCAACGTTGCAAGAGATGCAAGCGGGCTGTGAGATGTGAATGCCGCGTGACCGGCAACCATCGCCAGGAACATCGAAGCGATCGCCCCGACGCCGGACCGGAAAGCCTCGCGTGGCATGGTCTTGATATCGACTGGTTTGATTTCATTTGTCATTTTTGTCTCCTGTGGTCTGTGTGTGTGTGTAGTCAGTATTATATAGTGCCAACCTGGCTCTCATACTATATGTACTTCTGCGGAAGCGATGATTGAAAACCCTTTAATAGCTTGGTTTTTCTAGAATTTTCAACGCTTGGCCATGTCGGAAATGGTGGGCTAGAAATGAAAACAGCCCGGTCAATCCGGGCTGTTGGGGGTTGGTGGGTTATCTGTCTGCTAATGACATAATGTGATACTGTCCGAAGAAGGCAAACTGCTCGCTCCGGTTATATATCCGTTTGCCTCATTATAGACGCCAACGGTTGGACTGATTCGAACCGCTCCAGGGGGTGAGGTAAAAGCAGACGGACTCGTGGCTGGCAAGCAACTAGAAGGGAAGTAGGGAGCTTTATAAGTAAAATTCGGCGGATTTGTTGATATAGTTGATATCGCGTATCCGGGTATGACAAGGATTTGCACTTGAGAAGGGTCCGCCGCTGTCCACATTAGCGTTGATGCAGAGTAAGGTTTACCGTCCGATTCAACACATACTCTTGTCATACCAACTAACCCGCTACCGGGTGGTGGCATCGGTGACGATGGTGACGACGATGTACATACTGTTCCAGTCGGAACTACGCCAAAACCAGAGGGTGAAGCAAACGGGTCTACACCGTAAACACCATTCGGAACGGACGGACCACACCCACTACCTCCAAGCGATTTAGACACAGTACACATAATCGCAGAGTCGTTCTTACCGACCGAGGCTGCATAAACGACAACGGGAATCGCAATCAGCGCGGCCAGCAGACCGTATTCTATCGCCGTAGCACCTTTTCTTCTTAGCATTCTCATCTTATTCTCCTTGCCGGATTACCAACATTGTGTGTTCATTCTATTATATAGTGCATCTGCGGAGGGTCATTCCGCGCGCTCTGGGTCGGACATGACTGGCAGGTCATCCACATCGTCCGGGTCGCCCTCTGGGCCGGGTTCGGTCGAGACATCCGGATAATCCCGCGCCAGCAGTTCAACGATGCGCTGAATAGCGCGCGGTCGTCTTGCGTCGAACCCGCTTCGCGCGGTTGCTTCAAGCATCTTCTCGTATCGACCCATGGCTGACGCTGATATGGCTTCCCGTTCGTCGCTAGGGGGTTCCGGCAGGTGTATTAAAAGCATCTTGGCGAGCGTGTCATTCAACGCGGCCAGGATATCGACGCTTGCTGACAAGCGATCGATTTCCGACCGCAAGCCGAGGATGGTTGAGACAATACGCTTCTCAACCCCGGCAAGAGCGTCATCCTCCGGGCCTGGGTCGGTCAGTCCCTTGATCGCATACTCTGATGTAAGCGCGTTCAAAGAGATGCGGCGGGCTTCTGCTTCAAGCCTAAGCTTATCAGCATATCGACCGACCAGTTTGACTTGTGCATATACCGGCGATGCCATGATTAGCCATTCCTTTCATTTGTATGACTAATATAGCACATTTTTTACATCCCGATTTCGCGACCACCACGCTCGCGCTGTTTCGACCGGTCGATCTGCTTTTCCTCTTTCACAAAACGAGCCGGTTGGTTGTCACGAGATGCGGCAAGCTTGCCATACGCACCTTTCTCAACACCATCCGGCAAAGTCTGACCTTCTGGCATTTTGATGACCGTATCGCGACCGCTTGCCCGGATGACGGCGCTGGTGCGATCTTCCGCGATGTCGGTCACCCTGCCTGACCAGCGATGCACATCCTGACCGAGCACCTTCACAGCCGGTGCGGCGGCAACTCTCTCCTGTGAAGGCCCGGATTTCTCCTGGTCGCGCCGATGCTCATAGACGGACGGTTCGATCTGGACCCCCTTCTCTATCGCCCGGTCAACCATGTATGCGGCGATTTTCTGTGCATCTGCGGCGGCCCGGAAAAGTTCGTTCGGGTCTTTCTTCACCGCCTGCACCCAGCTTTCGACATATGAAGCATGTCGATCAGGGTTGTGCGGTATACCTGTCTCGCGCGCCAGAATCGCGCTAGCCATTTCCGCCCGCAATTCCTCGCGCGCATAGTCCGGCGAACCGAATCTGTTGATCATCGTCCGGTTCATCCGAGACTCATGACCTGTCGCGTGAGCCGCTTCATGCAAAAGGACGGACTCATATCCGCCAGGTTCGCCAAAAGCGGCACGTGGCGGCATCATGATCTTGTCACTCGTCTGAGAATAGTAAGCGCGGCCATTTTTAGACTCTGTGACCTCCGCGCCGACCGCCAAAGCCACGGCCTCGGCCCGCTCAAAGCGCTCTTTCTCAGGCGGCATCGGTTTCGGCTCAAGCGGTGGAATTCCGTCCACCTGCGCTGCGTTGAAGACGACATATGTCTTGTGGACAAGATACGTGTCTTTCTCACCGACGGTATTTTCTTCGCGCTCTTTATTACCCTTGTCTCCACCTTCAGCGCGGTCAGTATCACGCTCAACTCTCTGCCAGAACTCGATCCGAGTTCCCTTTTCGCCCGGCTTGACCTTCCAGCCTTTCTCATCCGCCTGCTTGTATGTCATCCAGCGCGGGTCGCCCTCGCCTTTCGAGGACATCTGAAGAATGAAGCTGTTCATCCCCTGATACGCCCGGCCAGAAATGGCGTTGCGTGGCGCACCTTCATAGCCGACTGAAGGATCCCATGGCTTCTGCCAAGGCGCTGTTCCGGCTTCCAGCCTCTTGATGATGTCTTCCGCAACATCACGGCGGAACTGCACGGCACGGCTGGCCGTTGATTCACCAGGGATATTCTCCTGGCGCGGGACATCCGGGATGGGCGTGTTCTCCGGCAGAGACGGGTCAGCCACCACATTTGATCTGACCGGTTCGGGTGCTGGCGCTCTTACCGGCTCTGGTGCCTTAACCTGATCCGGCACACTCACTGTGTCGGTTATAGAAACCTGGGGTTTGCTTTCCGGGGTAGCTTCTTTTTCAACCTGATCCGGTTTGGCTTCCGGTGATCTAGCTTGTCGCACCGCTGCAAAGCCGCGATTGCGAAGTCTGTAGATCGTGCCATCGATCGAGGTCGGGCGGGTGGTTGGTTCGAGTGCCATGGGCTTGTCTCCGTTCCGTGGGATATATTACGCTTTGTATATTATAGCGCATCCCACATCTGGAGTCATTCTATTTCATCATCGATCTCACGTTTTCTACGCCGTTTGTTACGTCTTGCCGCCCGCTCTTCACGCTCTTTCTGCCACTTCTCTTCCCTGGCTTTCCGTTCCGCTGCGGCTTTCTCGATTTCGATTGCGCGCCGCTTTGATCGCTCAATCAGAGCGCGCTGATAATGACCTGCAAAACCCGAGGTCATCCTTGCTGCCTCCGGGTCGGGCAATTGAAGCCCGGCTTTCTCACGATGCTTCAAATCCGCATCAAGAATCTGGTCGGGAATCTTCACGCTTGTAAACCCGCGCGAAGGGATTTCCAGACCGAGACTTTCAACAATGAGGAAAGGTCGATCCGTGGTTTTGCTGACTTTCGATTCCAGCGAAACCATCTCGCCAGGTTTCAATTTTCCTTCACCGCGCAGTTCGACAATTTTAGCCGTCTGGGAGACAAAATGTGCTTTACCGTCTGCCCCCTCGATCAAGAGGTAAGCCGAATCCGTTGCGTCGTTCATCCCTGTGCCGAGCACCCTACCAACCAGGCGCTGGCCCGGCTCCAGTTTTGTCACGACCGGTAATGCGCGTGGGTCGGTCATCAACTCGCGGTGCTGCAAGAGCATTGACGACCTGTTTTTCAGTGTCTCCAACTCTTTGAGCGCTTTGTCCCACCCGGCGTCCAGCCGCCACGTCATGTGACCAACTTTCTCTGCAACGCCGATTTCTTCCAGCGCTTTCAGTCTCGCTATGTGCTGCCTGCGCGCCTTTTTCTCTCTCAAAACACGATCGGCATACCGCTGGTTTTTATCGACATTTTTTATCTCGACGAGCCAAGTTCCCGGTGCGGCCTCACCCTCTTTTTGAGGCGGTTCAGCGACCAGTTTTTTCTGAATCTCGCGGTCCAGCCCGGTGAATCTGCGCTGCTCTATCTCTCTGTCGCGCCCGGCCTGGATCTCTTTTTCCGTCCGGTATCCGAGCGCGCGGGTTGCTTCATCACCTGCAATTTCGCGCGCGTCTTTGTTGATAAGCTGGTTTGATAAAAAAAGCTTCTTGTCCGCACGAACCAGGATATGCACATGCGGGTTGTCTGTGTTGTGATGATCGATGGCACACCATTCCAGAGGCTGGCCAACCTGCTGTTCTATGCGCGCCATAACCTTTCTTGTGTAATCCACCAGGTCCAGTCGCGCACCATCTTCCGGCGACAGGACGAATTTGAACATCTTGTCGTCACCAGCCGTTTGCCAGGCGTCAGCCGTCTTTGACACAGAGACATCATCGCTGGTCGCGCTGAAACCGATACCTTTCCCGCCTTCCTGCTGTGCGCCCTCGCGCTCAAGGTAAGCCCCATGAGCACGCCATTGGCCAGCCTTTTTTGCACCGGAATACCTGACTCTGACGAATGCCCGACGAGAATATTGTCTGACCGGAGCAACGCGTGGTGGCGGCGATTTCGGATGTCTCGCCATGGTCCAAGCAAGCCTAGCAAGATCGACATTCCTCGTCTTCTCTTGTCTGACCCGGTGAACTCTGCCCAGTACGCGTGACGCGCTGGGCGCTCTTCCCAGCGACCGGCTCAACCTTTTTCGGCTACGCTCTGCTTCTCTGTCTGCCATGACCATCTCTAAAATCGGATTACATATATTCTATAGCGCGCTGCGCTATATCGACGGCATGACACACATGAAGAAAAAAGCGTCTATCGCGATCATGACCGCTTTGATTGCCCCCGTTTGTCTTGGCTTCACAGCAATCATGGTTGATGTCGGCAACTGGTATGCAACACTGTCCAGCGTGTCCGACCAGGCCAGCGCGGCATCACAAGATATTGCTAGAGCAAAGCTGTATTATCCTGGTCTGACCGCACAAGCGGAGCAAACCATCGTTGAACGGGCGGTCACGGATGATGGTGGGATGACCGGTGAGACGGTAACTATCACACCAGGATCAAACGATGTGACGGTCGGGCTATCCAGTCCGGCTTTGCTTGAACTTCCGGGATTGGGTATCCGGGATCATGAGATCGGGCGAACGGCGTCTAGCCAGGCTGTGACGACAAACAGCGGGACGATCATCGCACTATCGCGTTAAAAATCATCGTTTTGATGAGCCACATTGAGAGTGCAGCAAAGCCAAATGCGGCGATGCCGATGCCGTTATTTTCAATCCCTACGGCGAAAAAGTGCTCGGTCGGCAAGCTGGGTATCTGTTCAGCGATGATATTACCGATAGATATGCCCATCCCGTGAAAAACGTGGGCAATCTCGGATGGTGGTGCCGCTTCTCTGACCATTGCCGCGATCGGCGGGTGGGCTGGCATGATAGTCATTTCGGTTTCTCCTTCTGTGTGTGTCTCTCATTAGTTATATAGCGCTTACCGCGTCGAACAGCGCGGCCAGGTCTGGACCGGACAACCTGCACACCGACGGTGAACCTGGTGCTTGTCTGTCCAGCTATCGCCTGCGGTGAGATCATCATCATCATTGTGGCAGCCATCACGAATATCTCCCTTTTCATAGCTGGTTGGCCATCTCTGTGATGATCCGCGCCGCTTCCGCTAGGTCATCCGGGTTGATCGCGGCAAACAGGCAATCGGTGTGAAAGCCAAGTTGAACCTGGTCAGCCGTAATCGAGACGGCAAACCAACCGTCATCGGCACAGAGATGGTCATGCGCTTCGCCACATAGTCTGGCCTTATCGGACTCATTCAGAGCCTGGTAAGCCGATATGACAGCCTTGGCCGTCCCTTCCGGACTGGATCGGTCAATTTCAAATGTCGCAGCAGGATAAGCCATTTTCCACTCCGAGTGCGGTTATCAGTTCGAACAGGCTGACACATATAAGAGCATCTGCGGAGATGCATTCGTGTAGTAGACCGCATATTTTGTGGCGGGCCACTATGGGATTGGTTGGCACTCTACGTGTGGGACTGCCAATCTCTATCGATTTGGTTGGCACTCTTTGGGTTGGTCGGGCAGTGTGGGATTGGGTCAGCCAGCACCGTAGATGTTATCTTGCATTAAAAAAAATATATAAAAAAGAGAATAAAAACAATGAGTTGGTCATGGCTGACCAACAGGGCTGGTTGACCTGTCTTTGGTGGGTTTAACCATATTTTTGTGGCCGTAAGAGCACATTTTTATCCAATTTTTGTGACCTGTTGATCACGTTTTTGATCACACTTTTTATGATTTTTGTGACCTGTTGATCACACCTGCGACACAGTTTTTGTGACCACGCGAGCACAAAAAGAGGGTTGACCGCTGTATATTATGCTATATCATCCGTAATATGTCTTCCAACACGGAGATTCACACGATGAGCGTAGCTGTAGCTGATACTAGCCTTGATATCCCGACAGTCCCTGAAAACCGCGTTCTGCGGGTGGCCATTGATGACGGGTTGGCCCAAATGAAGCTGGTCGGAGAGATGCAGGATGGGTCGATCAAGACGATGAAGATCCCCACCGCGATCAGGTCAGCCAGTGCGGGCGGGGTGATCGACCTGTCGGGCGACCTGGTTGGGATGTATGAAACGGAGGAAGGGTCACGCTTCGTGTGCTCGGCTGACCTGCCGGGTGAGGAAACCCGTCATCCGGATTTCCACGTTTCACAGATTGACCGCGTTCTGACCCGGCACACACTGATTGAGGCGGGTTATACCAGCGCTGATCGGGTTGAACTGCTCACTGCGTTGCCGGTCGACGAGTATTTCGCGAGCGGCCAGGTCAACCGGGCGCGCATAGAGAAAAAGATGGATAACCTGCGGCGCGGGGTGTCCATCATCGGCGGGGTGGCCAACATGCCGGTTGTCTCAGAAGCGCGTGTTGGTTGCCAGGCAATCGCGGCTTTCTTTGACTATACGCTCACCGAGGAAGGCAATTCCCGAATTGGGGTTGCACCAGATTCTATTGCTGTTGTCGATATCGGCGGGTCAACAACGGATATCGCGGTTGTCCTGAACGGCAAGACGATCGACCAAGGATCGTCGGGTGCTCTACGGAGGGGTGTCCTCGATGTCCATGCGGCATTCCTGGACGGGCTGACAAAGCAGCTTGGTTTCACCCCTCGCTTATCACCGGCAGCCATGGATCGGGCTGTCCGCACTGGTAAAATTGTATTGTTCAGAGAAGAAAAGGATGTCTCTGACATTTTGCGTGAAGCCGTTGCGGATGTGGGTGGCCAGATCATGCGCGAGGTCGAGCGGAAAATCGGTAATGCGGCCACGATGGGCGCGGTGATTTTCGTCGGCGGTGGTGCCGGTCTGTTCCGCGATGTTGTCAAAAACTGGCGAGGTGTGGAAATCCCTGTTGATCCTGAATTCGCCAATGCACGCGGTTTGCTGAAATACGCGAGAGCGCGGGGGTGAGCCGTGATGATGAGGAAGGGCCGTTCGACGACGGCCCGCCGCATCTGGCTCTGGCTAGACGAGGCGGATCCAGGTGATGCCGAGATTCTGGCGGCTTACAAGAGACTACAAGCCACCCTACCACCTCGGGCGCGCACAAGTATCCTCCGGTCGATCCTCGCGGAAGGTCTGGCCAGGATCGAGGCGGGGCGGCCACAGGAAGATGTGGCACGTCAACCTGTTGAGGTTGTCAAAGAGATAAAAGTTCAACCAAGGCCGGTGAGAAAGCCACAAGCTAAAATCCCGGTTCAACAAAAAAGGGAATCGGTCAAACCGGTAAAGAGTGTTGAGCCACCAAATGAAAATGAAAAACCGGCTGACGTGATGTCAACCGGTGATTTTGGTAAAAACTTAATGTGGTGATTTACCCAGGGGATGTTTGATCCCCTGGTTTTGTTTTGCTTTTACTATACAAGAGCATTAAACATTATATCTGTTGCCCGCTCATCATTTTTGATGACTTCAAAGAATGCCTCGATATCACTCTTTGTGCCGATGATATACATCTCGTCTCGGCCATTACGTGGGGCTTGTGTGATTTTAGCGACCGAAATTGGTTCGCCTGTCGTGCTTTTTCTATTATCAGGGCTTTTGACAAACCGCTCTGATACAGAAAGACCGAAACTCTGGGAGAATTTGTCGGCAAAATCATAAGATTCCTTGTAAAAATTATCATCATCGGTAAAACCAAATAAGACTTCAATATCGTTGTTATTTGAAAGCCATCTTGCCGGTATTTGAGCAACGATGTGTTTTGAATTCCAAAATGAAGAAACCAGCCCGTTAACAAGATTTAGTTCAAGAGTTCTTCTCATCGGATTACCTTCCTACGATTCGGTTTACCTATATCTATTGTACATCTGCGGAGGTATGGTTAGTCAAACCTGGAATTGGACGGGCAAAAATCGTTATCTCACCGGCATTTTCCTCGTATTTCGGATCCGTATTTTTCTCGACACGGTAGCCCATGCGGCGGGCCAGGATCATAGCTTGACATACCGAATCCGCACCACCGATCATTTTCTTGTGCCAGCCATTGGGCGCTGAAACAAAAACATCTTTTGAACTGCTCATATGTGAAAATCCTTGTAATTTTATCTCCTGGAATAGCGGCTGGCCGGGAAGATAGAGGTGTTTCAGGAGATATGGGAAAAGCCAGCCGCTATTTTTCACAACAAAATTTCTATGAAGCGCCTCCATTTGCTGTTGTAGATAATATAGCACTGTTTGCCAGTTTTATGCTTGTGATCGGTGCGATTTTCTGTAAACCGGGCATGTGTTTAAGCGACAAACGGTGTATCGGAGTGCCAGATTTTTGCGAAAGCCATGTCACGCCGGGGTGTTCTCTATCGCTGTTAAGACCACCATCCGGGAAAACGCAGACCCAACCGCCCTGGGTTACATGCTTTAAAAGTGCTCTCACACCGGTAGATTGTCCGATTTTCATCGGTATCATCGTGCAACCCCTCACCTGGCCGATCATGAGAAGAATTGGCCGCCAGAATGGGTGGAGCGCAAAATCTGGGGTTACGGCGAAAAGAATCGGCTTTGGTGTAGCCAGCGCAATCGTTGGACCGTCCAGATATGAGCGGTGCGGACCTGGTGCGATGATCGCCGCCCGGTCTGTGGCTGGCCAGATGCTAGCCATTTCCGTCACTTTTCATAGCCAAACATCTTCTCAAAGTAAGAGCCATCATACCGGTCTCTCCAAGCCTGCTGACGGGCTTCCAGGGCATGCTGGGCGGCCTTTCTCGCTCCGGCGCGCTGCTCAAGCCGGGCTGACCGTTCCGCCTTGGAGCGCTTTATTTCCTCGTCCTGGGCGATGCGTGCCTGGATTTGCCGGGTGATAATGCTACCGACATTTTTAGCGAGTCTGGCATCTCTGATACGTCTAACCTGACCGGATTCGATGATCCTGCGAGCCTCGGCGCGCATCATTAAAGCGCCAGCTTGTATTTCCAAGTCAGCCGCCGTTGGAATGCCTTTCCTGCTCATGACGATCACGCGGCGGCAAGAAGGACGAGCAAGATCGTGATGCCACCAAGAACCGCGATGACGTGGTTCAGGAAGGTGATCGGGTCGTCGTGGATTCTTTCAAAAATATCAAGCATTGGTCTGTCTCCTGTCTCCAGCCGGACGGTCCGGCTTATACTTATAGCGCTTCTGCGGAAGGTCGGCGCTATAGTCGATTATATAGCATCATCCGGTTGCTGACCGGCTGCTACGATTGGCTTTATCTGCGATGCTTTTCACAAAAATATCGGCGGAGAATTCCAGGTCATCATCAAGTGCGATATTGACGCGCGGCATGACCACATTTCTCAAGATATCAGCAACAGCGCTGGCCGCGCCAGACATAAAGTCTAGCCGCTCAAACGGGTCTTCAATCAAGCTGGCTTGCAACTCTTTGATATTGTTCAAGATGTTGCATATTTCTTCCGCCATGGATTCACTGGTCAGATTATCTTCTCGGGCGGCCCAGAGCGCGGCGAGGTAGCCGGATCTTATTGCTTTGACATTTTTCTGTCTTGTCGGCTTTTTCATTGTCTTATTCCCTTTCTACGGTGTCCCCAGGCTCCTGATGGCCAGAGCCTGGGGTATGCCGTCAGGCGCATTCAGCAGCCATAGCTTTCAGTTTTTCGATTTTCTTTTTAGCTTTCTCAACCGCTTCCTTCGCAGTCGGCGCTTTTGCAGAAAACTGGCCGGTCACAAAGTAGTGTGACGGAAAAGCAAACATAGATAAAATTTCATCGTCACTAAAACCATCGAGAATAAGAGTTTCCAAAGTTTCCGAATCGGCGATACCTTTAAAGCCAGGCTGGGCTGTAATACCGTCGATTATTATATCTTCGAACTCCCAATGCTTTTTTATGATTTTTGACATTAGTTTACCCGCATGTTTCTTGACCGACTCAAAGTCACCGGCGATTTCAGAGATTTTTTGATCGATTGCGTTCATCTTAGAAACCCTTCATTTGGTTGACCAGCACACGCTGGCTCATACTATATGTACATCTGCGGAAGGTTTAGCTGAAAACCCAATAATAGCTTGTATTTTCTAGCATTTTTAGTGAATCCAGAAATCGCCTATGGCTGCCTCAACTTCGCTCGGCACGCCGTATTTCGAAAAATATCGCTCGGCTGCGTTGTTCATCACAGCCTCAACCTCGGCTGCCACGGATTCCGCCTCGGCTTCCGGCACTTCAAAGACGATCTCGTCATGAACAAAATTGACAAGATAGCGCATAGCTTTTTCAGAAAGATCGTTGATCGCCAACAGCGCTATTTCCGCGCCAGTCCCCTGGTCAGCGTAATTCCCTGCATTCCTCATCTCTGGGCCGCACACGGGCCGACCGGAAAGGGTCGAATGACGATATAATTTTGCACCCCCTTCAGCCGTTATTTTCCCCATTTTCTTGACCGGCCTTTTTTCGTTATTTTCATACAATTTTAAATAAAGATGCCAAAGTTCAATTTCGGGATACAACTCGAACCATGCCGCCCGCGCCAAGGCGGCTTCATCAAGAGTCCAGTCAAGGCTGTAATTGACTATACCATGGGCATGTAGGCCACCGGCTGACATGCCGTAAAGCAAACCAAAATTCAGGGCCTTGGCCGATGTCCTCGGCTTTTTCATCTCTGATTTAAGCTTTTTACGCTCATCCGGGCTGATCGATTCGACAAAAGCAAGAGCGTTGATTTTGCCATCCAGATCAAAACGGCCCGCCCTGGCTTCGGTCTGGATGCCGGTGATCAAATGCGGGTCGAGACCGCGATGAAATGCCCCGGCCAGGGCCATTTTGTGCCGGTCGGCTAGTAGCGATGCTGCGTCCGGCTTAAGTGAACAGCCCGCCGCCTGAAGCCGGGCGAGCACAAGGGCAAACCGGCTTGCATACCAAGCCCCGTATGCCTCCGGACCAGACTCACCATGACGAGGCTCCGGTAAAGGCCATGACGGCGGGACGAGCGGCATCGCGGGGCGGCCAGCCCGGATAGCTGAAAGAATATCATGAACCGCGCCAGGGGCGGATTTGAGAACCCACCTCGGCAACTGGAAATTTGATCTCACGACGGCTGAATATGCCCTTAGCGCGAGACACGCCGCGATACGCATCTCAACAGCGGAAAAGTCGATCGCTATGATTTTAGTTTTTATACCTAACGCTTCACCGATCGCATCTCTGACCGCGCGGAATACAGCGCGGAATTCCGGGTCGCGCGGCATATTTTGAAGATTCGGCTCTTGTGAAGATGTTCGACCAGTCAACGTGCTGATCGACGTGAGCGGATGCAGCCGGTCATTCTCATCGCGCCGGGCGACATACTCGTCGAGCATTGCGACGGTCTTCCCCGGCGCTTGCGCTCTCAACCAAGCCGCCACAACCGGGGCATCCCCGTAGCGAATTTTTAAGTCTTTAGCTGAAAGTTTCGCATCACCGTTTTTTGTCTGCTCCGGTGGCTTTCCGGTAGCCGATTCAAAAGCCTGGCCGACCGCTGCCTTGAGATCGGCGGTCAAACCCCGTGATGGGTCAAGCAAAATGTCTTTGTATTCAATGAGATTTGGCGCAAGCGTTACCAATTCCGTGACCGCCGATTCAAGCTGATCGACAAGCTTGCTACGGTAATCACCAGCCGCAACCGGGTCGATCCGGATACCCTGGGCTTGCATCTGAACAAGTCGTGGTAGAGCGGCTTCAAAAATCTTGTATGCCGCCCCACCGGGATGTCCGTCGATCGCTTTGATGACATCGGAAATCTTTGTATTATCTGGCAAGCCAAGCATCCTGCGGGCGATCAAGCGAGGCGACTTGATGTCACCAATTACGTAATTTTTATGCCCCGGCGACAAAACGCTAGGCATCCAGTTTATCGGCTTTTGAAAAGCTTTATCGAGTTTTTGATCGAGATAATGCAAAGCGAGCAGATCGAGACTGACCGCCCCGGCGTCATCTGTGCCGGTCCCCGCCGACCGGGTTACACGCTTCATGACAGACTTCCGCATGTCTTCGATCACCCCGGCTTCACCGGGGGAGTCTGTCACGCGCTGTATCACGTCATATTCAATGTCTGACTTCAAAGCTGTCGTCATCAACATCGTGTCGATGATCCGAGCCGGTCGGACACTTGGGCATATGTGATTCAGCCACGCGAGGTCGAACCCGAGATTATGACCAACCCAGATCGCGCGGGGGTGAGCAGCGGCGCGGATTAGACGCTCTTGTGCGGTCTTATCAAGCAAATCGAGGTCAACCGCCGCGACAAGCCCGTTATCCGTCTCTAGCGCCACGATTCTGACGCGGGGACGCTCTGTTACGATGCAGCCCGGTCTGACGTTGACATATTTTGATAGAGTCTCGCCGGTCCCCAATTTTGTTGATTTTCCAGCCGGTAATGGGGCAGACCACGGTGTCAAGTGGGTGCCTTCTAAATCTATGCTTATTTCTGTAGCTTCTTTCAGAGAAGCACAAATGCGGTCCAGGTCTTCCGGCCCGTCGAAATGACCCACGAGAGATTCCGGTTCAACATTATTAGATAGGGTAGCAACCGGATCCGCATCATCCGACATCTCATCAGCGTGATCAGCCGAGCAACCATCCCGGTCGTCCAGTTCGTCATGCTCGATGACGGAAATGGGGGGCATAACATCATCTGTGTTCCACCCCATCAACCTCGATATTGCACCCATCACAATCTCCGTCTTCGTCTTGCCGACATACCGATGATATAGCGCACCGACCGACCAGCGCGGCTTAAGGTCGTTCATTCTCTATAAGATGCACATCTGCGGAAGCATGGAGATACAACCGACAGGTGAGCCGATCGCCGAGATCGTGGGGCCTATTAAGCTATGCGTGATTTTGGCTTAGTGGCCTATACGTATGCGTTTCAGGTATGGCTTGTGATTCGGGTTAAATAGTCCCCCAACGGTTGGGGGCTATTTACGGGGTGTTTTGGGGCCTATTTGGGGCCTATTTAGTTGTAGGTATATTCTACAACTTTGCCAAATTCACCTAATTGCCCCCCAATTCCGTACGACATAGAGAGAATGTGTAGCGAGAGAGATGGGGCAGGGGAGTATGCTGTGTTGAAACGGTTCTTTGTATCTATGTGTTCATAATTTGGGGGACTAATACCCTAATTTCTAAAATCCCTTGTATTTTACTACAACTAAATAGGCCCCAACCAGTCCCCCAATTAGGCCCCAATTAGTCCCCCAGGTGATTTTGTGGGGACTATTTAATTTCACCGGCTCTTTTAGGTCTTTCCATCTAAGGTTGTTTTCTATTACTGGTTAAATTCGGTCATGAAAAAAGCCGGGAAAAACCCGGCTCTCTTCGAGAACAAGAGGTTTGTTTCGGTTTAGTACGGTGCTGCTTGGTTCATCTCTCCCCCCGCTGGTGCCTCATCTGGAATTTCTGCGATAAAGAAGATCGGGGTTGGCACCCATACCCCTTTCCATTTCTGCCCAGCCAGGCGGACACGAACATCATCATTACCGGAATGCCCGGCCATTTCCGCCCCTTCCACGGCGCGCAGCAGGCTAGCCAGGGCTGGGACACCAATTTGCCGTCCAAGGGCTTCAACGCCCTGGTGACCAGCCGCAACGAACAGGCTGATCGTCCCGTCGCCGTTCCGGCGTGCGGTCAGACCATTCAAGCGCAGCGCATCTCCATCCGGACCGCCCGCCCCTCGCCCGGCACGGCCCAACCCGGCAGCTAGGGCGGCACTCACGGCGTCGGCGATACTCTTCTTGATGCCGTTCACGTCGATGACGGCAGCCAGCAGACGCTGTAATGCTCGATCTTGATCACGTGGCGCATCATCAGCGGCTTTATCACCGCCACACTCGGCGTTGATCATGCTGATTACCGATGAGCCAATTTGAGATGTTGCATCTACATCTAGCGCGGTCAGCAATGCCGAAATCGGCACAGCTAGCGTCATTCTCATCCTCGGCTCCCGATGGTCGATCAGCTTCTCGATTTTTTCGACCGATTCACTGAATTTAACCCATCTGCTCCACATGAGCCGGAAAATCGACAAGCCGATTCGGCTGTCCGGTAATGCCGGTGCTGGGCGACCGGTATCAGCAATTCGGTTCAACCCAAGCCGGAGATTCCGGTTCCGATCAGCCTGTTCAACATCATGTTCCGCGATCGACGCCATCAGCGACATCACTCTCACTTCGCGCGCAACCGCTTCTTGATGTGCCGTTCCTTTGACCGCGCTGTAGCTTCCCGCGTCGTCAGAACGACTATATGCCGAGCGCAACATCTGTCTGATAGCGTCGATCGTGCGATTGACGCGCGACGCTTCTTCGATTGACGCCCCGGATTTCGGCTCGATCTCGTCGAGAAAGAGTGTTACAGAATCGCGTTTAATAAGCTGTGAAATACCCGCCAGGCTCGTCCCGCGCGTCTCTTCAATCCGGACCGCCCATGGGCCGATGAAGCGCTTGCACCACTCTTCTAGGTACGATTTCCCGCAACCGGATTCGCCATTCAGCATAACGCCTGGCCTGGCTTTCAGTGCGCCGACATACGCTTGTGCGAGTAGCCAGCCAGCGAAAAGTAAGCCCTCCGCTTCAGACCGCCAATTCCACGAGTTTTCAACAGTCTCGATAATTTTTCTGATATCGTCGATCGACGCAACATTTTCTGACCAGCCACCCCGGTCGGTCGACTCATATATGTATCTGCCACGCACTCGGTCGATCTGCTCGACCACACCATCGGGCTTGATTAGCTTGATGCTGTCAGCACAGTTGATGACGAGTCCGCCCGTTGTCTCGTCACTCCATACCCCTGCCCCGCGCACAGACGCGTCGGGTGACCACCTCCCAGCGCGTTGACACGCAGTTGTGACAACTCTCTGCCCCAGGTCGAGGTCAAACCGGTTTTCGATAACCTCCGGAATCCCTTTTTTCTCATCTTCTTTTTGTATGACAACCGCTTTTCCGAGAATTTCATCACAGTATTCAATACCGAACGAACCGTAGAAGTCGGGCTTTCTAGTTAAAGACGATGATGTAAAGTGTTTTACAACTTCAAGATGTTTTGACCAGACGTAGTATGTTGTCCCTTCCCCACTGCTTGAATATCCGAGCGGGACAAACCCTTGTTCTGCCTCAATTTTCTCGCGTCTGGCAGCCTTCTCCGCACGGTTTTCCTCGGCTTCGATTTGTGATGCCGACATTGCTCTTGCTCGCCCGGCCAGGTCTTTGATGAAAGCTTCAATCTCGGCTTTATCAGCACTTAAAGACCAGTCATCGATGCCTTGTCTGCCAAAATTGCCATCTTTATCAACGCTGTGCTGGGTAAAACCGGCTATAGCGGCAACACCTGGACATGAGCGCATCAAAGCTGCAGAAAATGTGATGCCAGCCCAGAAGACGGCTGGATTCAAGCACATTTTTCCATCCGGCAGCGACTTGAATTTCTCTGTCACGCCTGGCAAACCAGGATCGACGGGGCGACCGTCACTATCGAAGACGACAACAATTTTTGTGATCGCCAGAGCACGTATGATCTCAACCAGGTCACGCGCAACCGGTGATTTGCGGGTCAACCTCGGCGCTTTCTCCCCAGCCAATTCCGATTTTGCTTTTTCCACTTCACGAGTCTCACCGTCAGACCACATGTGAACTCCGGCGAGCGCTATTGCCGGGATTCCAAGCTTGATCAGCCTTTCTGCTTTTTTTTCACCCTCGCAGATGACTAAAAGTCTATCATTTTCAACAACATCTTCCGGAAGACGGTCGTCCGAGGCGATAAGTTTTTTCAAACCTTGCGGCACATAAACATGCCCTGTGCTGCCCGCGCGAGACAGATATTTTGGCCCACCAGCGACTGGTGAGAGCAACCTGAACCGGCGAAAGTGCTGATCACGACCAACAACCGGCTGACCGTCTAAGCTGAAATATGGAATCTCAATAGCTGATCCGGCCACCCGCGCGGCACCGGCCCGCCCGAGGGCAAGGTTCAACTCTGCGTTCGTAACGTGCTTCCATCCCGGCACATCGTCACAGCTAAGCCCAGATTCGGATAAAAAACTTTCTAAGACACCAATTTCGGGCTTGATTTTCGAGTTTTGTATTGTATTATCTGTATCAGCGCAGGCCGCTACCCCCGGTAAAATTTCAGTCATAATTAGTCTCCTGTTGCGGTGCCAGGCCGCTTTGTGTGTCCCCCCCCCTCGCTGGATCGGTCTCCAGCGGGGGCTTTCCATTTTCAGATATAGCACAAATTACGTATTGTGCGTCGTATCTATGTAGATAGCACTTCTGCGGATGCGGATATGTCTATCCAGGCTGACGCAGGTGATCTGCTTCGGTGGTTTATGCTATATTTTAGGCACTATCTGCGAAACCCTCCGCAGATGCGCTATAGGTATGAGCCGGGCTGGCTGGCTCTACAAGACACAAGAAGACAGGAGATCAAAATGGCAACAAATTTCGACGATATTCTCGAAGCGGTAAAAAGAGCACGGGCAGAAACTCGTGAAGGGATGAAGCGGGATGGGTGCCGCACATACACTAAGTATATGTCGGAAAACGACATGGAAATCGGGATTTCAGCACAACATTTCGTGGAGGATTACGACGACGAAGATGATGAAGGATATTGGGAAGTATCGTTCTCAAAAACGATGGATATGACTATTATCACAGACGACAATCCGTTCAAAATGTCCGACTCAGAAATTGCGGCTGAGATTCTAGGATGCTGGGACGACGATTGGGATGTGAAAGAGGGTTCGGCGATGAACAGAGCTGCGTATCTAGTAGAGTGCGCAGATGAGTATGACGACGATGACGATGATGACGATGATGACGATGATGACGATGAGGACTGACCAAACCATACCCCCGGAAGTGGTGCTTCCGGGGGTTGTGCTATATAAAGCATGACACACTAAAAAAAAGGATGACTCATGCGCCTCTTGATCGCTGAAAAACCTTCTGTAGCCAGGTCTATCGCTGCTGTGATTGGATCCGGCAGGTCGGGCGATGGTTATATTGAATGCCCAGGCATGGTGCTTACCTGGGCGTTTGGTCACCTGCTCTCACTTGATAAACCAGAAGACTACAAAGGCGGTCATCTCGATATGTCCGACCTACCGCTTATCCCGGAAACTTTCAGAAAATCGGCGCGAGACAAGGATTCTGCAAAGCAGCTTGGCATTGTGACGAAGCTGATCGAGAAGGCAGACATGGTAATCCATGCGGGCGACCCCGACCGCGAGGGTCAACTTCTTATCGACGAGATTCTAGACCACGCGCGGTGGACCGGACCGACGAAGCGGCTCTGGCTATCTGCGGTTGACCCGGAGTCTATTAGAAAAGCGTTGGATTCACTTAAAGACAACGACGAATTGGCCGACCTGTCCGCGAGTGCGGAATGCCGTTCGCGGGCGGATTGGCTGGTCGGTATGAACGGTTCGATCGCTCTATCTCGTAAAATCCAAGCCGCTGGTGGCAACGAATCTCTGTCGCTGGGTCGTGTTCAGACGCCGACCCTCGCCCTCATTGCCCGCCGCGATAGTGAGATTTCAAGCTTCTCGAAGCGGCACCACTACCTCGTTTCAGCTACAGTATCGCCCGGCATCATAGCGAAATGGAAGATGCCCGATGATCTGGATGGGCTATCTGAAGATGGCTTGTTGCTCGATAAAAATGTGGCCGATCAGACTGCATCGAGGATCACCGGCAAACCTGCGATCGTCAAAAATTTCTCGGTGAAACAAGGCACTAGAGCGGCACCACTTCCGCACTGCTTGTCTTCTCTACAGAAAGCCGCATCGGCGCGCTTTGGTTTGTCAGCTAAAGATGTGCTCACGGCAGCGCAGTCGCTCTATGAAAATGGTGTGACGACATACCCGCGCACTGACTGCCTATATCTTCCAGATGAGCAATTCTCCGGCGCTGGTGAGGTCATCAACCAGCTTGCCAGCCACGGCACCCCTGGGGCTGCACAAGCCGATGCTGGGCTGAAACACGCCGCGTGGGACACAAAGAAAGTTGAAGCTCACCATGCAATCGTGCCGACCGGTAAGCCGTTTTCGGATGATGGCGGCAAAACAGCGAAGGTTTACAAGCTAATTTGTGAAGCCTTCATCCGCTTGTTCTATCCGCCTGAATCTTTCGAGACCCGCGAAGCCGTGTTCGACATCGACGGGCTGTGTTTCATCGCAAAATCGAGGACGACCATCACGCCGGGCTGGACCGCTATCGGTTCAGACGATGATGATGGCACAGAGCCAGATATTACGGGGCAAGCCACAGCAGGTGCTAAAGTTCCGGATTTAAAACATGGCGAAACCAGAATGTGTGAGTCCGGCCAGGTGGAAGCTAAGGAGACGAAGCCGCCTCGGCACTACACAGACGGCACTTTGATCGCTGCTATGACTCGTGTTCACAGTCTGATTGATGACCAAAAGTTGAAAGCGAGGCTGAAAGAGACATCTGGTCTCGGCACAGAAGCGACTAGAGCGGGCATTATCGAGACGCTTATCTCGCGCGGCTATGCCGAACGGAAGGGTAAAGACATCAAAGCGACGGATAAAGGTAAGTCGCTGATTGCAGCAATAAGACAGCTTTATCCCGCCGCAGCAGATCCAGGTGTTACAGCGATATGGGAAGACGCTCTATCAAATGTCGCGACTGGTAAAATGACCGCAGCGGATTTCATGGCGGCACAACAGAAGCAAGTCGAAAAGCTTGTGTCGGCCATCCGTGATGCCGCGCCGATCGCGGGCATGGTTACTGTGAGCAAATTCAAATGCACAGTTTGCCAATCACCACTTGCTGACAGAAAATCTAAAAAAGGCTTCCGTTTCTATGCCTGCGCAAACGAGTCATGCAAAGCCGGGTTCTTCCGCGAGAAAGATGGAAAACCGGGCGCGCGGCTTGGTCAGCCAGGTGAAGCGCGGGAAGCCAGAACAGGGACCGGCCCGGCCTGCCCAACCTGCAAAAAACCCGTTCTGGAACTAAAAACGAAGACCGGTAAGCCATATTTCCGATGCTCTGACCACGGCGCGTGGTGGCCGAGTAAAGACGGTAAAAGCTTCGGGACAAAATGGCCAGATAGGTAAAAAAAGTGGACAACAAGTTAAAATTGTGCTACGTTTTTCATACTATGTGCTCTATATAAAAAAAGGCGCGCATAGCGTGAAACTGGTAACTGCAAAAAAAGAGGACTCTCTGCATGCTTCAGAAAACTGTCAACGCTTTCATCGCCGACGAATCTGGTGTGACCGCTATCGAGTACGGTTTGATCGCCGCTCTGATTGCCGTCGTCATCATCGCTGCCGTCACCCTGGTTGGCAAAGACTTGTCGAACATCTTCAATACCGTTGCAACTTCGCTCTCGAACGCGAACTGATCGGCATTGAACTCTCCCTGCGTCCGGCCAGGGTCATTGCCGGACACCACCTTACATTACATTAACTACATTTAATTTTATATAACACAACCATCGGAAACCCATTATTTTATTTGGTTTTCCGTCATAAACCCTTTCGGAATCTACTAAATCTGGTCAACCAGGCCCGTCATGATCGAGTCATGACGCTTGATAGTTTCTTTTTCTTATATTATAGAATAGATAGTGCAAGATAACCCTACCGGTGCTGGCTACCCAAACCAAAAATGCCACCCAAAAACTGGTTATCCCACAACGATTTTTGACCGCCCACGGCACCTGGAGACACACAAGATGGCTAGAGCAACACAATTAAATCAGTTCAACGCAGACCTGGGCTGGCTGACCCGTGCTGGGATGATCATTAAGGCTGTCAACCAGCCAGAATCTGGTTCTGACGATTTCATGCTTGAAGAATATGATCCGATTCTGGACGCCATTTTCGATACTGGCGTTCCAGTAGATCGCTTTATGTCTATCCCGCTTCACGCCATTGCCGAGGCGGCTGCAACGCACTCTAAAAATTGGCGTGGAGAGAGATTCGGTAACCGACCGTCTCTTTATGTCGCATTCACCAAGCTTGCTGAATCCGTTTGCGGGTCGGCAAAAAACAAATTTGTAAAAACAAAAAAAACGGCTATCACAGATAATATTACATTCAACGATAAAATTTTGTCGGCAATCGTATATCGCCATGCTCTTAATGATCGCGGATTAAACACGGATATTTTGCCCGACGACATCCCCGTTTCGGCTGATGAGGAAATCCGGGTGAAACGCTTGCTCGGTTCGAAGCTGATTCATAATTCGAAAACATGTCAGATCGTTTTAACCGAACACGGTGATTGCAAATCGGATCTGGGATGGCAAATCGCTCTCGCGGACTACTACATCCGCTTGAGAGCGTTGAGTTACGATTTCACTAGCAAACCAATCCTACGGCTCTGCCCGGATGCTAAAGCTTTTGCGATGTCACACTTGCGTAGTTTGTCCGGCTGCATGACTGCAGGCTTGCCGGTTAAAAGAGAGATGATCGTCGCGCAACGTGCGGCGGAAAAAGACAAGGATCAAACCGTCTTTTGCGGCTCAACTGATATCGATGAGTCTCACCAAGTCCGGTCAGATGTAACACCAGAATCGATGTTGATCGATGCAGAGATGTTCGCTGGTTACGATGTCAGTTACATCGCAGACATGCTTGCTAAAAAAGCACATGATATCGCTACCTGCGCATCACGTTTCAAAATCAAAGCCATGGTCGAACAATGCATCGAAGTAGCGAAACGGCAGGGAGATGATGATGCCGTGCTGACTTTGACGCACATCTCGAAATCGATCGTATCTGCTGAGAATGTCAAACAGACATACGCCGAGGGCTTTGCTGAATGCGTGTTCACCGTTGCTGAATTTGACGACCTCGATGAGCAGGATGTCCTGGATGCCCGTGCGGCGTTCACCGTCATCGAAGGCGGCCTGGCCGATGAGGATAAGGTCATCCATGCGCCGAGACGGGCGGCCCGTGGTGTCGCGCGCACTGCAATGGCGAGGTTGGCACAGTCGAGATTTGCCACCACCGCGCGTCACTCGAGGACGTGCTATATTAGTAAGCATGACAATGCAAGTAGAAGAACAGCATCTCAAAGCTGGGCCATACCGATCGCCGGTTCGACACCGCAGCCGTGTGAAAACAACCATGCCGCGCGGACCGGCGAATTTGTATTCACGCGAAGAGATGCGGTCGATCTGGCTGGAATGGGTCAACCTTGTTTCGAATCTGATCGAAGCCGGGTTCACGAAATCCGCGATTACGACGCGTGCCGGGCTTTATGCGACGTGCGGCGGCGCGAGGAGCACACACAGATACGTACTGTATACAAGAGACGCAGATTGGGCGCGCAGGCCGAAATACGGGCCACAGACCCACTGCTCATCATCGGCTCAACCCTGGACCAGCCAGCGGGCCACTGGCCAAATCTTGTCAGCAATGGAAACCCTGGCTGGGCCAGAAGTCCGGGAGGAATTCCCAGATATGGCCCATCAAGCAAACTTGGCGCTCAAAAGACTCGCGGAGATCCGACATGCAGCTTGATCTGGATGACATCGAGGGGTGGGCTACAGAAGAAATCGGACCACAGGATTCAAGTGGTCAGAGACGGACTCGTAAAATCCTTCTTCGCTCACTCGTCAGACAAGTTGAAGCTGACAGAAAGCTTCCTCAACCATCCGCCTTGGAGCCTGGCACGGCACAACGACAGATTGCCGAAGCCCGACAACGACGAATCAAAAACCTGGCGGTCACATTAGGATACAAGCCTGCTGGAAAAGAGATCGTCGGTGAAGTTGTCAAACATGTCGCGGTTGACGCCCTGCCAGTCGCCGCGATCGTTAAAGCCGGGATTGAGGCAACCGGTGAATCCGGATCAGAAAGTGATAAACCTGGAGAGCGGAAGAAAAAGCAAAAACAACGCGAGAGCCGGTCCAAAAGCATCGGTTCGGGTCGAGAATTGGGTCTGGGGTTCGGGTTTGAATCCTCATGAAAACTATGATGTGGCACGCCACAGGGCGGCTTGACGCATGACTCCGGAACAGGAAAAACATGCTCGTCTAGTTGAGCAGCTACGAAGAACGTTCGGCTCAACAGTGATGCCGCTTTTCAGCGACTATTCTGTCGTCGAGATCATGTTGAACCCGGACGGTAAAATCCTGGTTGAGCGACATGGACGTGGTATTGAAGAGGTCGGTAGCTTAACGCCGCACCAAGCGAGGAATATCGTCAACTTGGCGGCAGCTTCACTTGAGACGACCGTCAACGCTGATCGACCGATTGTCGAAGGCGCGCTACCTGCCGAATTTGACCGCGCCAGATTTGAAGGTTTGGTTCCACCTCTTGTGACAGAGCCAACATTCGCGATAAGACTCCGACCGCGCACGGTTCATACACTCGATGATTATGTTGAGCGAGAAATCATGACAGCCGACCTGGCGGATCAGATTCGCCAGGCGGTCAAAAATCGCAAAAATATCCTTGTTTCGGGTGGCACTGGCAGCGGTAAAACTACACTTTTGAACGCCATCTTGGCAGAGATTGCGGGTATAACCGGTCTCGATCAGCGCATTGTCATGATCGAAGATACAAGCGAGTTAAAATGTGATGCTCGTAATGTCGTTCCACTTCTAACGAGTAGCGCTGCTAAGATCGACATGACAGTGCTATTGAAAGCGACACTAAGACTCAGGCCCGACCGAATCATCGTCGGTGAGGTCCGCGATGGTGCTGCCCTGGCTTTGTTGAAAGCATGGAATACGGGTCATCCAGGTGGAGCGGCGACACTACACGCGAACAACCCCCGCGCGGCTTTACTCCGGCTCGATCAGCTATGCCAAGAGGCCGGGGTTCCACCACAAAGAGACTTGATAAAAGAAGCTGTAGATATCGTCGTTCAGATTGCGCGTGATGCAACCGCGCGGTCTGGTCGACGCATAACAGATCTGTTGCGCGTAAAGTGTGACTGACTGTGCTATATAATATAGAAGATCAGATATGGTATCTGGTCGAAAGCGAAAGGAGCGCGATATGCGCGACATGATATCGACACTAAAGCGAATCGCTGCTGTCCCAGCCGCGCTTCTTCTCTCGACTAGTGCTGCCATGGCTAGCACTGGTGGTGGTAATCTGCCGTGGGATGGCCCGCTTCAAGCTTTAGAGCAAGACATTACTGGAACTGTCGCTCACGTCTTCATCATTATCGCGATTGCTACGACCGGTTTGCTGTGGTCATTTGGCGATCACGGAACATCGATGAGAAAAGTGGCTGGTATTGCTGCCGGTGGTTCGATGGCGCTTGGTGCAGCATCTCTCATAACTGGCCTGTCGATGGGGTCAGGTGCGACGATTGGTTCAACCGGACCGGGAATTGCAACACTATTACTTGTTGCGTCTTCAATTGCAGTGCCATCTTTTATGTTCTTGAACAGAGATCGTAAAGTCTCTGAAGATGATGTTGCATGATACAGAGAGAGCAAACACGTCGAATACCGATTCACTCATCTCTCCTCCGGCCCCACCTTCTTGCAGGTGGAGAGAGAGCGCTTACGATGCTAAACGCAACGTTTGCCGCTGTACTGATTTTCGGTGTTGAGACGATACCAGCCATTTTAACCGGTATCGTTGTTTTTATACTTGTACAGACAATACTTGTGATGATGGCTAAGCGCGATCCGCAGATGTTTGACACGTACAAGCGGCACATACACCACAAGAGGTTCTATCCGGCGCAAGCCTGGCTGCACGCGATCAGACGTGAGCCACGCGTCTAAAAGAGGATAATCACAATGCCATGGTTCACCCCGGCTTTCACGCCAGCCCCACCACCAGCACCGGCTCCCGAGATTATATATAAAACAGAAATCCCGGTCGCACCGCATGAGAAGCTTGTGCAAAGCCGGGTGACACCCGCCGTCGTTGCTTATCAGCAAGTGCCAGCGGTCATACCTGCACATGCTGTCCCGGCAGCTTTGCGTAAAACGGTTTATTTGTCATATCACCGGCAGAAAGATGTGGCCGCCGCCCTGGCGATGATCGCCCGGCAGACTGGTTACACTTTTATCAATGACACACCTGGCTCAAACGTCGTCATCCCAAGAAATGCTGGTGTGGCATGGATATCCGGCGTTCCCGATGGTGCTCCCGCGATTGCCGATCTTCTGGCAATCGGTCGCGTTGTAGGTCATGCGATGACTGTCCAAGTCGATCCGAACAACATGAAGATCACACTTATAAAAAACGGCGAGGCTGAATAATGTTGAATCTCAAAGAATATCGGTCCGCAGCAAAGGGTCTTCCGGACCTCCTGAATCTCGCGTTCATTGTCGGTTCACCGAATGTCCACGGACAGCCAATGGCTGTCGGTTTGACAAAATCTGGTACGTTGATCGGCGGATTTAGCTATGCCGGTCCCGATCTTGAGTCGTCCAGCCCCGGCGATTTGGAAGTATTGTCAGCGCAGATCAACCATGCCTTGAACCGGCTCGGCTCCGGCTGGGCTTGCTGGATCGACATGATTCGTGAGTCGACGGTTGATTATCCATCCGTCGACGAGTGTTGCTTTACAGAGCCGGTCTCTATGTTGATCGACGATGAGCGTCGCGGCCAGCATGAGCGCGAGGGGTCACACTTTATAAGCCGCTACGCGATCGTTTTCGGCTTCACACTACCATCTGACGCTGAATCAAAGCTGGTGAAAGCTGTTATCTCAAATTCAAGCCAGCGTACGGATGGGTTGAATGAGCACATCTCACGGTTTGCAACAGAAATTGAATCTATCGTCAGTGTCTTCCGAGGCTCATCCCGCGTCACTGTCATGTCTTCGTCAGAACTTTTGACGCACATCCACGGCGCGATCACCGGCGATTATCATAAAATAGGTGTCCCCCGAATCCCGGCTTTCCTCGATTCCGTGATTGGCGCGCATGATCTTGTAGGTGGGTTCGAACCAAAAATCGACGGGAACGCAATTCGCATCGTCAATTTTGGTGGATGGCCGCACGAGACAAGGCCGGAGATTCTTGAGTCTCTGTCAAACCTGCCTTTTCCGATGCGCTACAACATCAGATTTCTTTTCCTCGATCCGACTGAATCGCAGAAAATGCTGACGGTTCACCGCCGCAACTGGTTTCAAAAGCGTCATGGAATTGGGAGCCAGATCAGCCAGGCGATGGGCGGCGAGGGGTCTTCTTTTGTAAATACCGACGCGATTCAGATGGCAGCAGATGCAGATGCCGCCATTGCCGAGGCGTCATCCGGCGTCGTCAGGTACGGCTTGATGACAGCAAATGTTGTCATCATCACACAAGACGCTAAAACAGCTAATGATCGTGTTCGGCAGGTTCGGCAGCACATCGACAATCTTGGATTTGTCACACGTGTAGAGACTGTCAACGCGCTTGAGGCGTGGCTCGGCACGATTCCCGGTCAGACTTATGAGAATGTGCGCCGACCGCTGATGAACAGCTTAAATTTAGCTGACATTATGACAACAACATCAATCTGGGCTGGCTCTGCACGGAATCCAAACCCGTTCCAGCGCGATCCAGAGACCGGTGAGTTTGCCCCACCGCTGCTCTACGGTGCCACCAGCGGCAACACTCCGTTCCGCTTTTCGCTCCATGTCGGGGATGTTGGTCACAGCTTGATCGCCGGTCCGACCGGCGCTGGTAAATCGACGCTCCTGGCTCTGATTGCCGCACAGCATCTTCGCTATGCCGGTAGTCGTGTATTCAGCTTCGATAAAGGCATGTCGATGTTCGCACTGACCCGCGCGACAGGTGGCGCTCACTACGAGCCGGGCGCTGACACTTCATCTCTGCACTTCGCTCCCTTGTGCAGAGTCACCGAAGGACCGGCAGAGCGGGCCTGGGCGGAGGGCTATATCGAAGAATTGTGTGTCATGCATAATGTTCCGATCGATGCCGCACGCCGCAAAAGGATACATGAAGCAATCGAGTCCCTGGCCGCCAGCGATGGTGATAAGTCGATCACGAATTTCACAAACATCGTTCAAGATGAGGAAGTTCGCGCGGCGTTATCTTTTTACACCATGACCGGACGCGCTGGGATGCTGCTTGATGCAACATCCGACAGTCTCGACCTGGATTCCAGGTTCACCACTTTTGAACTCGACCACTTGCTACAAGCGGGTGAAGCATCAAAGCTGATCTCCGTCCCGGTATTGCTCTACCTCTTCCACCGCATTGAGCGGTCGTTGACTGGTGCTCCCAGCCTGATTCTGCTGGATGAAGCGTGGGTAATGCTTGACCATCCGATCTTCTCCGCGAAGATCAGAGAATGGCTGAAGACACTACGTAAAGCGAACGCTGCTGTTGTTTTTGCAACGCAGTCACTGGCTGATTTACGCAATTCGCCGCTCCGCCCCGTAATCCTTGAGTCTTGCCCGACAAAAATCCTGTTGCCCAACCGCGAGGCTATGGGCGACCAGATCAGGCCGCTTTACCACGACCTTGGGTTGAACGACTGGCAGATCAGACTATTGCAGACTGCAATACCTAAATCCGACTATTACATTGTGACACCAGATGGTCGCCGGAGAATAACGCTCGCGCTCGGCCCGGTCGCCCTGGCGTTTGCGGGTGTGTCGGATAAAGAATCGATCGCTATCATACGCGATATGATAAACCGGTTCGGTGATAGGTGGCCGATCGAGTGGATGCGCCGCGTCCTGCCGTACGACAGGCATGATTGGATCAGCTACGCTGAAACAGTCTTTTCAGAATTTGACGCTGCTCGAAAAAAAATGGGGGGAAATCCTTGAAAAGCTTAAGTAAACCAGAACTCTACAGTGGCTTCTCTGTCGTAAGCCCTCCGCAGAAGCGTTATGAGTAGGTAATCTCGATAATCTCGAATGACGATGTAAAGGAGAGAGAGTGTCATGGCTTACAGGATGGTGATGATCAATGGCGAGTACAAAATGGCATACGTGCCGGAGCCGATCAATTTGAACGGTGCGGAAGTCGCGGCTTGGCTACTTCTCTTTAGTGCAATCGCTGGTGTTGTCGGTATCGACTACTTTTTCGGCAATCACGCAGCGATGTACTTTGTTGCAGCTATCCTTGCCGCCCTCGGCTTCTTAATCGTCCGTGCGGTTCTTCGCACTGCTTTCAAAATGTTCCGTGGCGTGGCCCGCCTGATCTTCCACTAAGTCGTCCGGGGGCCATCCGGGCGATTTAACGGCTCATGGTGCTATATAATGCGTATGAAGACTTTCAGTAGAATTGCCCTCGTCGCTTCTGTCGTCTTTGCTCCCGTTGTTGCCCGTGCTGGTGGTGGTGGTTTCGGCGGTATTGCTGGCGCAACCTTACCGGAGCAGATCATACAAGAAGCCACTTCAGTAAGTCAGCTTGCGCGGCAAGCACAGGAAGTCTCGAATCAGCTTCAACAGATACGCTATCAAGTCCAGAATCTGGCTTCCTTGCCGCAGAATTTGTGGAGTCAGACATACGGTGATCTGAGTAGCTTGACGAATATCATGAGCCAGGCAAACGGTCTTAGCTACACAATGCAGAATGTAAATTCTGCTTTTCAGAGTCAGTATCCGTCATACAATTCCAGTGAAAACTACAATCAGCTTTACAAGAAATGGAGTCAGACAACATCGAACTCTATTGCCGCCGCTCTACAAGCGCAGGGGTTCAACGCAAATCAGTTTGCAACTCAGCAATCGGCACTGAATGCGATAGAGCAGGCAAGCCAGAGCGCGACGGGCCGGATGCAGGCTTTACAGGCGGGCAACCAGATCGCGGCGATGGAAGTCACACAGCTACAGCAACTTCAGCAGCTACAAAGTGCAAACAGTGATGCTCAACTGGCCTGGATCAAACAGCAACAGACACAACAGGCACAGCAAGAGCAGGCTGGTAGTCAGGCTTGGAAAAACTGGAACAGTTACACTCTCCCACCCGCGCAGGGTCAGGGCTATGGCGCGTTTTCACCGCCATAACATAATGTTCATCATGCTATATAATATGTAAAACTATGAGAGACACGCTGGTATGACAAAAAACAGAGTATTACAAGCTATTTTGCTTGCAACAACAACAATGCTTGTCATGACCAGCACTGCACATGCTGCTGGTATTCTCGATAGTGTGACGAACGATTTTAAAAGTCTTGAGCCAACGTGGTTCAACGCGCTTTCAACAGATGCGCGTCAGATTTTCAGTATACTCGTTGTAATCGAAATTGCTTGGTTCGGGCTATCATCTCTTCTCGCAAGCCGTGGTTTTGAAGAAATCGTTCCAGGTCTTTTGCGAAAAGTGATGGTGATCGGCCTTTTCTATGCGATTCTAATCAACGCGAATGCTTGGATTACAGATATCATCAACGGCTTTCAAACTGCTGGTGCGACCGCTGCCGGGGTTAGCGCGTTATCTCCGTCGACGATCGTCAGCTACGGTGTAGCCGCCGCGCTCCGCATCTTGAACGGCGGACAGATGACGGTCGCCCATAATGCCCATAATGGCGGCTGGTTTTCATTTTTGAACATCGGCTCCGATATCGGTCGGATGGCCGGGTTCTTTGTCGAACTCGTCGAGCGGGTCATCCTCGCGGTGATGATTTTTGTCGCATTCTTTGTCATCGCGATCGAGATGCTGATTCTACTCATAGAATCATATCTCATCATCGGTGCGGGCGTCCTTTTCCTCGGCTTCGGTGGTTCGAGATGGACCGCGAGATATGTGAATAGCTACATAAACTACGCGATTTCGATCGGAACAAAGCTTTTTGTCATCTATCTGATCGTCGGCGGTCTCTATACGACAGTCATCCCTGAGATCAACGCACAACTTAACAGCATTTCGACACATCTGAATGTCGGTGCTGTTCTGACAACTGCTGTGACCGCAATGGCGGCTGCATTGCTTGCAAAGAAAATCCCGGAACATGCCGGTGCTCTGCTCGGCGGTGCAAGCAATCTGACCGCTGGTGCATTCGGTGCCGAGGTCGGTCGCGCGGCGATGATCGGTGGAACCGCTGCCGCTGCGGTGGCGACAGGTGGTGCTGCGGTCCTTGCCAGCGGTGCTACAGCCGCTGCTACAGCCGCTGCTACCAGCGCTGGTGCCGGGGCCGCCAGTGTTGCCGGTGCTGCTGGGGCGGGTGGTGTGGCCGCGTCTTCTGGTGCTGCCGGTGTTGCCGCCCCTGCCGTCGCCGGAGCCGCTGGGTCTGCCGCCCCTGGTGGTGGGGCAACTATAGCTGCGGCAACCGCCCCAGGTGGTGTATCCGCTGGCACTGGTGGAGCAGGCGTATCCGCGCCGAAACCAGGTGCCGAACCGTCTTCGTCCGGCTCTGGTGGCTCTACACAAACTGCACCACAGCCCGCCGCTAGTGAGCCGAAAAAGATGAGTAATGGTCGTCCGATCGCAAACCCTAACGCATACGACTCTGATGAAGATAGCGCTCAATATGCCGACCAGCCACAATCTGCCGGTTCTTCAACCACATCATCGCCAACTACATCCACATCGTCGGCAACATCAGGAATATCGGTCCCGCCAGGACCGGGCAATATCGGCTCGCCCGGCACGCCAACCGCAAAACCGTCACCTGCAACTGGTGGTGTGGCGCAAACTGGATCCGGATCGACCGGTTCTACTTCTAGTGACGCTTCACTGCCAGAGAACAACCCCGCCTCTGGCAGTTCGACAACACCTGCCGCAGCACAATCCGGCCAGTCTGCACCCACACAGAAAATGTCGATATCAGAGCGTTTTGCGCGCAACATGCGCGTTGCCCAGGGCATGAGCAACATGATCGGCAAAGCCGCTGGTGGTCACGGCTCAACATCCGGTGTGTCGGCAAGCCATGCCAATTTCAGCCACGGCAATGACGTATGACGCGCGGCGGGCGGTTGGAGGCCAAATCATGCTATATAATCACTATGAAACGAGGCACAGAGAATGACTGACAAACCAATAGCCGGTGATCCGACACCTGATTACATCGCCGCCAAGGCAGAATGGATGGAGCGTTATGGCAGCTACATCGCACAAGCACGGAATTGGCGAGCCGCCTGTTTCGGTGCGATTGTTGTTGCCGCGATCGGTGTTGCTGGTGCGGCATACGAGGGCGGCAGGACTCACATTGTTCCGTACGTCGTCGAAGTCGATCATCTCGGTCAGACAGTTCGCCTGGCGCAAGCCGTTCGATCTGGCTCACTCAATCAGCCAGTTGTCCGCCACGTCCTGACGGCCTGGGTTTCAAAAGTCCGCGAACGGCTGACCGATCCGCTGGCACAGCGGGATTACATTGAGTCAGCATACAAATATGTCGATCAGAATGCGGAAATTGCGCTCTCTCGATATTACAAGCGGCACAAGCCATTCTCCGGGAGAGACAACGGGAATCGTTCAGTTACGATCACGTCAGCAATTCCACTCGGCACGCCAACAGCGAAAGGTGGCTCATACGAGATCGACTGGACGGAGAAGCAGTATAATCTGCATGGTAGAATCGTAGGCGTTCAGAATTGGCAGGGCGTTATCACATACGCAAATCTGCCGGTGAAGAACGCTAAACAGGCAATCGGCAACCCGTTCGGCATCTACATCACGTCGTTTAGTTGGAACAAGACGTTATGATGCTTGCTGCAACAGCACTTGACGCCCTTCTCGTCGGTTCGACCATCATCGCGTCGGAAGCCAGGACTCGCATTGTCCGCCGTGTCGCGATCGGATTGAATATCGCGTCGTATATCCCTGTCGCGTGGCTTGCCACAAAATACCAGTTCCAGTCTGATTTTCTTGCGTTCTACCTCGCCGCACTTTTTGTCACTTCTGCAATGAAAGTCTTTCCAAAAAACTGGCCGCTCATCGCAGGATTGTCGCTGATGTTCGTTTCGATGGACATCAGGTGCATGTTTCTACACCAGAATCTGTTGCTGACCGGCACAGTGATGGCCGCCATTTTTGCTGTTGTGCAAGTTGTCGCGTGCAAGACTTATA
>NZ_AFPR01000465.1:0-7081 GCF_000219295.1 Acidiphilium sp. PM | reverse complement strand
AGCCTGGACGACCGCTATCGCGGCGTGAAGGGCGACCGGATGGTGGCCTTCATGAACGAGCAGGACATGGCCGAACGCGGCATCGCCGCGGGCGACAGGATCCGGCTGCGAACCGTCTCGGAGGATGGCGTGGACCGATCGGTCGGGAATCTCACCGCCCTGCCATACAATATTCCGAAAGGGTCGATCGGTGCCTACTATCCCGAAGCCAACCCGCTGCTGCCGCTTTACCACCACGACGAGCTTGCGCTGACGCCGGCGGCGAAATCCATTCCCGTCATCGCCGAGGCGATGTGAAAAACCCGCCCGGAGGTTTGCTCCGGGCGGGCGCAATTCACGCGAGTCCAACGAGGGACAAACATTACTTGCGATGAACGCCGCTTCGGCGTGCCTATCGATGACGGCAGTTTTGCTGACATCTGGAAAGGCCGTGATCATGAGCACCGCGCGCGCCATGCCCACGCTATCAACGGCGTGTGAGTGAGCTTGGCGGTCCACGAATAAGGGCCGACTGGACAGATCGGCCCTTGTAGGAGATGGTCCGTCAGACTTAAGGCGTGTGAAGCTGCTTGGCCTCGTCGAGTGCAGCTTGGAGCTTCTCCAGGCTATAACCCATGCCCTGCATCTGTGGGTGCGGTTGCTGATTTTCGAGCAACTTGGCCCGTTCGACCAAGGTAAGGCTGATGAACCATTTATAGACGTAAACGGCCAAAACACCACCGATCATCGGCCCGATGATCGGCACCCACCAATAGCCATGCGGGCCTGGAAACGCATTCTTCCCCCACCCCATGACCCAGGTGAACAGGCGCGGGCCGAAGTCTCGCGCAGGATTGATTGCATAACCGGCATCAACGCCATATGACATCCCGATCGCTGCGACTGCGAGGCCCACCATCAGGGGTCCCATATTGGAAGTCGGGCTCAGATTCAGATTGTCGGATATCGCCAGCACGAAGAGCAGCAGGAAGAAAGTTCCGATGATTTGGTCAATCAGGGCGAGGTCCATATGTCCGCCGAGATAGGATGCCGGGAAGGTTGCGAAGATGCTGAACGTCGTCAGTCCGCCGGGGGCCGCATAAGAGGCAACGTGATGCGCGGCATTCCAAGCATCGATGGCACGGAAATAGTCCAGATAGACTAAGGCCGCTCCGACGAAACAGCCCGCGACCTGCGCAACCCAGTACGGCACGACCTTGCGCCACGGGAAGTCACCCTTGACCGCAAAGGCGAGGCTGACGGCGGGATTGAGATGCGCGCCGGTAACCCCACCGGCGACATAGATTGCCATGGTGACTGCGAAGGCCCATCCCCAGGTGATCAGCAGCCACCCTCCGGCGCCGTTGAAGATCACGGCGGTGCGACCGGACTCGGTCAATCCGACGACCGCCACGGCGACCACACCGGCTCCGAAGGCAATCAGAACGACGCAGCCAAGAAACTCAGCGAGCATTTCGGAAAAGATCGACTGGGCCCGCCAGCCGACCTTAACACCCAGCATCCTGCGGTCAGAGACCGATCTTTACGAATCGGGAGCGTATTCGGCAGTGTTTGACATTGTCTCGTTTCCTCGTGTTTTTCGTCAATCGACCCAGGCGAAGGAACGCTGCACGGCCTTCTTCCATGAGCGATAGTATTTTTCGCGCGTCTCAGCGGGCATTGACGGCTCCCAGGTCTTGTCCACGCCCCAGTTGGCGCGCAGATCCTCAAGATTCGCCCAGTAACCGACGGCGAGGCCGGCGGCGTAGGCGGCACCCAGCGCGGTGGTCTCGGTCATTTTCGGGCGAACCACCGGGGCGTTCAGGATGTCGGCCTGGAACTGCATCAGCAATTCGTTGGCGACCATGCCGCCATCGGTCTTCAGCGCCGCGAGCCGGATGCCGGAATCCTCCTGCATCGCCTCGACGACGTCGCGCACCTGGTAGGCGGTGGATTCGAGGGCGGCGCGGGCGAGGTGGGCGCGGGTCGCATAGCGCGTCAGCCCGGCGATGACGCCGCGGGCGTCGTCCTTCCAGTAGGGCGCGTAGAGCCCGGAGAACGCGGGCACGATATACACATCGCCATTGTCCTCGACGCTGCGGGCGAGCGGCTCGATCTGCGGGGCGACGTCGAACAGTTTCAGGTTGTCGCGCAGCCACTGCACCAGCGCGCCGGTGATGGCGATCGCCCCCTCCAGAGCGTAGCGCGGCTTCTCGTCGCCGAGCTGGTAGGCGAGCGTGGTAAGCAGCCCGGCCTTGGACTGCACGGGCTCGGTGCCGGTGTTCATCAGCAGGAACGAGCCGGTGCCATAGGTGTTCTTCGCCTCGCCGGGGGCGAAGCAGGTCTGCCCGACCAGGGCGGCCTGCTGGTCGCCCAGCATGCCGGCGAGTTTCGTGCCTTGCAGCGGGGCGGTGCGGATTTCGCCATAGACGGCGGAGGACGGCACGATCTTCGGCAGGCAGGCGCGCGGAATGCCGAACGCGTTCAGCATGTCGTCATCCCAGGCGCAGGTCGCGAGGTCGATCAGCATGGTGCGGCTCGCGTTGGTCACGTCGGTCACGTGGTGGCCGCCATTCACGCCACCCGTCAGGTTCCAGGTCAGCCAGGAATCGACGGTGCCGAACAGCGCGTCGCCCGCCTCGGCCTTGGCCTTCGCCCCTTCGACATTGTCGAGAATCCAGCGCAGCTTCAGCCCGGCGAAATAGGTGGCCAGCGGCAGGCCGGTCTTGGCGCGGAAGCGGTCCTGCCCGCCATCGCGGGTGAACTGCTGGACGAGCTGGTCGGTGCGGGTGTCCATCCAGACCAGCGCGTTGCAGAGCGGCTGGCCGGTCTTGCGGTCCCACAGCAGGGTGGTCTCGCGCTGGTTGGTGATGCCGACGGCGGCGAGGTCGGACGCGGTGAGGTTTGCCCGCGCGAGGGCGGCGCCGATGACCTCGTTGGTGTTGGAGAGAATCTCCATCGGGTCGTGCTCGACCCAGCCCGGCTTCGGATAGATCTGCCGGTGCTCCTTCTGGGCGACGGAAACGATGTTCCCGCCCTTGTCGAACACGATGAAGCGCGAGCTCGTCGTGCCCTGGTCTATGGCCCCTACATAACGCGACATTTTATTCCTCCCTTTGCTGGCAACGATGTGAACTAACGTCCGGGTAGCAGTGCAGCCGGCTCTGGCGCGCCCCTGGCGCGGCGGGCGCCGGATTCCGCCGGACTCCGGAATTTCTGTTGCGCCTCGCGCATCATGCGTGGGCGTCCTGTGCGGCGAGGGTCTGCATGAACCGCTCGACAGCGGCGATCTCGGCATCGCTCAGCCGCAGGCCGAACTTGCTGCGGTGCCACACCACGTCCTCCGCGGTCAGCGCGAATTCGTGGGCGTGCAGGTAACGCAGTTCCGCCTCGGTCAGGTCGGCGCCGAAGATGGCGCCGAGATCCTCCGCCCGCCGCGCATCGCCGAGCAGGACGCGCGCGCGGGTGCCATAGGCCCTGACCAGCCGCGCCGCGGTGGCCGGCGCGAGGAACGGATAGTCGCGCAACAGCGCCGCCACCTGGGCGTCGAACCCGTCGGTCGGGAAATCGCCGCCGGGCAGGGGCTCGTCGCCGGTCCAGCCCTGCTTCCGCGCGGTGGCGGGCGGCAGGTGCGGCGCGAGCTTGCCGAGCACCGATTCGGCCAGGCGGCGGTAGGTCGTGATCTTGCCGCCGAAGACCGAGAGCAGGGCGGGGCCATCGGCCGGCGCGTCCATCTCCAGCACGTAGTCGCGCGTGGCGGCCTGGGCTTTCGAGGCGCCGTCGTCATAGAGCGGGCGGACGCCGGAATAGGCCCAGACGACATCCGCCGGCGTGACCGGCTTCGTGAAATAGGCGCTGGCGGACTCGCAGAGATAGGCGATCTCGTCAGCCGAGGCACGCACCTCGGCGGGGTCGCCCTGATAGTCGCGGTCGGTGGTGCCGATCAGGGTGAAATCCCGCTCATAGGGGATGACGAAGAAGATGCGGCCATCAGCGTTCTGGAAGATGTAGCAATGATCCTCGGGGTAGAGCCGGGGAACGACGATGTGGCTGCCCTGGACGGCGCGCACCGAGGCCGGCGTGTTCGCCCGCAGCACCTTCTGCAGCACCTCGGCGACCCAGGGCCCTGCGGCGTTCACCAGGGCGCGGGCGCGCACCGTGCGCGTTTCGCCGCTGCGCTCGTCGCGCACGGTGAGGGTCCACAGCCCGCCCTCGCGCGCGCCGCTGATGCAGCGGGTGCGCGGCTCGATCACCGCGCCCCGATCCGCCGCATCGCGCGCGTTCAGCACGACGAGGCGCGAATCCTCCACCCAGCAATCCGAATATTCGTAGGCGCGGACAAAGCGCGGATCGAGCGGGCGGCCGGCGGGATCGCGCCGCAACCGCACCACGCGCGTCGGCGGCAGTTTCTTCCGCCCGCCGAGATGATCGTAGAGAAAGAGGCCGAGCCGCAGCATCCAGGCCGGGCGCAACCCCTTGTGGTGCGGCAGCACGAAGCGCAACGGCCAGATGATGTGCGGCGCGATGCCCCACAGCACCTCGCGCTCCATCAGCGCCTCGCGCACCAGCCGGAACTCGTAATATTCGAGATAGCGCAGGCCGCCATGGATCAATTTGGTCGAGGCCGCCGAGGTGGCGCCGCCGAGATCGCCCGCCTCGCAGAGAAAGACCGACCAGCCGCGCCCCGCCGCATCGCGCGCGATGCCGCAGCCATTGATGCCACCGCCGATGATCGCGATGTCGTGGACCACTGAAGTGTCCGTTGCGGACGCCATCAGGCAAACCTCCCGCGTTTGCGTTTCGTATTCGATCGCTTGTCGAAGCGAACGTTAATACGAACAAAAACCGGGCGTCAACACTCAAAACGAAATATGAAACGAATATCGACCGACTCAGTCGGCCGTGTCGGCGTCTTCCTCCCCCGCCGTTTCCACCACCTCGATGCCGAGACGTTCGCAGAGTTCGCGGCTTTCGGGCGTGCGCAGCCGGTCGGTCACCAGCACGTCGACATCCTTCAGATGCGCGATCCGCACCGGCGCGGAGCGGGTGAACTTGCTGCTGTCGGCCACCAGCATGACCCGCCTGGCGCATTCGATGATTGCGCGGGAGACCTGCACCTCGCGGCTGTCGAAATCGAGGAGCGTGCCGTCGCGGTCGATCGCCGAGGTGCCGATCACCGCGAAATCGGCGCGGAACTGGCGGATCTGCTCCACCGTCGTCGCGCCGACGATGCCGCCATCGGCCCGGCGCACCGTGCCGCCCGCCATGATGAGCTCGACGCCGGGCAGGCGATACAGCTCCGCCGCCACATGCAGGTTGTTGGTGATGACGAGCAGGCCACTGTGTTGCGCGAGCGCGCGGGCGACCTCCTCGGTGGTGGTGCCGAGATTGATCAGCAGGGAGGAATTGTCCGGGATCAGCCGCGCCGCCGCCTCGCCGATCAGTTGCTTGACCGGCTGCGCCACGAGCTTGCGCGCGTCATAGGCGAGATTGGCGACGCTGGAGGCGATCATCGCGCCACCATGCACCCGGGTCAGGCGGTGGACCTCGCACAATTCGTTGAGATCGCGCCGGATCGTCTGCGGCGTCACGCCGAAGCGCGCCGCCAGATCCTCGACCGAGACCCGCCCGGCTTCCTGCAACAGGCTCATGATCTCGGCCTGTCGGCGGCTTCCCGCGCGGGGCGAGGCGCCGTCCATCACCGGCGCGCCCGCTGCAGGTCCGAATTGGTGCTCATCGTCATGGTCATCTGTGTCTCCCTTCCGCGGTAGCCTTTGTCGCGCAGCGGGCCGCCGAATGCCAGCCGCCCGAAACGAACATCCCGATCCTCGGCTTCAATGTTCGTTTTCCGGAATTCGAACATTCGCCTACCGTGCAGATCAAGCCTGGTCGAATGCAGTATCTCAATAATCGAAATTAAAATTGTAACGTTAGGCGGCTCTTAATTATTCGAAAACATAGATATTTGCATTCAACAGAATGGGTCAACCACGATGAACACTTGCCGGGAAACGTTCGCGCAGCGACTGGAATTCATCGGGCTCGACGAACAGGTCAGGGGCCGTCTGCGGGACATGCAGCCGGTGCTTGCGCAGGCGGTGCCGGCCGCACTCGCGGATTTCTACGAGCGCATCCGCCGCAGCCCGGAAGCCCGTGCCTTCTTCGCCACCGACGCCTCGATCGGCACGGCCCGATCCCGCCAGGCCGGCCACTGGACCCGCATCGCCGAGGCGCGGTTCGACACCGACTATGTCGACGCCGTCACCCGCGTCGGCGAGGTGCACGCCAGGATCGGGCTCGAGCCGCGCTGGTATATCGCCGGTTACGCGCTCATCCTCGAACAGATCATCGCCGGCGTGCTCGATTCGCGGAAACCGAAACGGCGCCCCCTGTTCCGCCGCGACGCCGAAACCAGCCCGGCCGCCGATCTCGGCGCGCTGGTCAAGGCCACCTTCCTCGACATGGATCTCGCGATCGCCGTCTATCTCGAGGAACTCGACCGCCGGCGCCGCGAGGCCGAGGACAAGGCGGCCGCGACCAACCGCGTGGTAATGGATACGCTCGGCCGCGCCCTTACCGCGCTTGCCGAGGGCGACCTGTCCTACCGCATCACCGAAGGGCTGCCGGAGGACTATCATCGCCTGGCCGACGATTTCAACGGCGCCCTCAGCCGCCTGTCGGACAGTCTCTCGGGCGTCCGCAAGAGCACCGGCGAGATCAACAACGGCGTCGACGAGATCGCCCGCGCCGCCGAGGATCTCGCCCGCCGCACCGAGCAGCAGGCCGCCAGCCTCGAACAGACCAGTGCCGCGCTCAACGAGATCACCTCCGGCGTGCAGAGCACGGCGGAGAACGCCGCGCGCGCGAACACCGCGGCCCAGACGGCCAACGCCGCCGCCGACAGGTCGCACAATATCGTCGCCAACGCCGTCGCCGCGATGCGGCAGATCGAAACCTCCTCGCGCGAGATCGACCAGATCATCGGCCTGATCGACGAGGTGGCGTTCCAGACCAACCTGCTCGCGCTCAATGCCGGGGTCGAGGCCGCGCGCGCCGGCGATGCCGGGCGGGCTTCGCCGTCGTCGCCTCCGAGGTGCGCGCC
>NZ_AFPR01000466.1:0-10569 GCF_000219295.1 Acidiphilium sp. PM | reverse complement strand
CCTCGCCCGAGGCCAGCTCCGGAAACGCGCTCTCGGCGAAGCGCACCACCTCGCCCGCGAGCCCGGCCTCGCCGCCCGCCTCGCCGCGCCGCAACTGCACACGCCGGATCTTCCCCGAAATCGTCTTCGGCAGGTCGGTGACGAACACGATCTCGCGGATGCGCTTGAACGGCGCCAGCCGCGCCCGCGCATGCCGGAAGATCGACAGCGCCGTGGCCCGGTCCGCCGCCGCCCCCGGCACCAGCGCGACATAGGCGACCGGCACCGAAAGGCGGATCTCGTCCGGCTTCGGCACCACCGCCGCCTCGGCGACGCTTCCGTGCTCGATCAGCACGCTCTCCAGCTCGAACGGGCTGATCCGGTAATCCGACGACTTGAACACGTCATCCGCCCGGCCGACGAAGGTGAGATAGCCGTCGGCGTCGATCTGCGCGACATCGCCGGTCCGGTAATAGGCGCCGTCGGTGCCGCGCAGCGCGCCGGTCTCGGCGTCGACATAGCCGCGCATCAGCCCGGCCGGCCGCGCCGCGCCGAGCGGCAGCGCCACCTCGCCCTCGGTCACCGAATCGTTCGCCTGGTCGAGTATGGCGATGCGGTAGCCCGGCAGCGGCCGGCCCATCGACCCCGGCTTCACCGCCTGGCCGGGCGAATTGCCGATCTGCGCGGTCGTCTCGGTCTGGCCGTAGCCGTCGCGGATCGTCAGCCCCCACATCGCCCGCACCCGGTCGATGATCTCGGCGTTCAGCGGCTCGCCGGCGCAGGCCAGCTCGCGCAGCGCCACCTTCCATTGCGCGAGATCGTTCTGGATCAGCAGCCGCCAGACCGTCGGCGGCGCGCACAGCGTCGTCACCCCGCAGCGGACCAGCGTATCGAGCAGCGCCTTCGCCTCGAAGCGCGGCTGGTTGACGATGAACACCGTCGCCCCCGCGTTCCAGGGCGCGAAGAAACTGCTCCAGGCATGCTTCGCCCAGCCCGGCGAGGAAATGTTCAGATGCACATCCCCCGGCCGCAACCCGATCCAGTACATCGTCGAGAGACTGCCGACCGGATAGGAATAATGCGAATGCAGAACGAGTTTCGGCTTCGCCGTGGTGCCCGAGGTGAAATAGAGCAGCAGCGGATCATCCGCCCGGGTCGGTCCGTCCGGCGTGAAATCCGCGCTCTCGCCCTCGGGCGCGTAGGGCGTCCACCCATCCGGCGCGCCGCCGATCGCGATCCGCTGGAACGTGCCGGCCACCGCGTCGAACTTCGCCGCCTGGTCCGCCGTCGTCACCACGAAACGCGCCGCCCCGCGCTCCACCCGGTCCTGCAACTCCTCGGGCGTCAGCAGCGTCGTTGCCGGAATCACCACCGCGCCGAGCTTGATCGCCGCCAGCATCACCTCCCACAACGGCACGATATTGCCGAGCAGCAGGATCAGCCGGTCGCCCCGCCGCACGCCCCGGGCGCGCAGGAAATTCGCCGTCCGGTTCGACCGGGCCGACAATTCGGCGAAGCTCAGCCGCACATCCTCCCCGCCCGCCGGATCGGCGATCCACAGCGCCGGGCGCTGCGCGCTGCCGGCATCGCGGGCGAGATGCGCATCGAACCAGTCGAGCGCCCAGTTGAAATCCCGCGCCTCCGGCCAGCGGAATCCGGCGGAGGCGGCGGCAAGATCGGTCCGGTGGTCGAGAAGGAACTGCCGCGCGGCGATGAAGTCGGTCATGGACGTTTCCTTTTTTTCTGGTTCCGCGCCTCCGCGCCGCTCAGGCGGGCTTCGACGTCGCCGAGATCGCCCGGAAGATCGCGGAAAAATCCTCGCCGCCATGCCCTGATTCGGCGAACGCGGCGTAGATGTCGCGCGCATGGCGGCCGAGCGCGGTCTCGGTGCCGGTCGCCGCCGCCGCCTCCATCGCGAGACCGAGATCCTTCAGCATCAGCGCGGCGGCGAAGCCCGGCCGGTATTCGTGATTGGCCGGGCTCGCCGGCACCGGTCCCGGCACCGGGCAATACGAGGTCAGCGACCAGCACTGGCCCGAGGCGGTGGAGGCCACGTCGAACAGTTTCTGCCGGTCGAGCCCCAGCCGGTCGGCCAGCGCGAAGGCCTCGCTCACCGCGATCATCGAGATGCCGAGGATCATGTTGTTGCAGATCTTCGCCGCCTGCCCGGCCCCGGCGCCACCGCAATGCACGATGCGCCGGCCCATCGCCGCCAGCAGCGGCTCGCCGCGCTCGAACGCCTCGGCGCTGCCGCCGACCATGAAGGTCAGCGTCCCGGCGCTGGCACCGCCCACCCCGCCGGAGACCGGCGCATCGAGCGAGAGCATCCCCCGTCCCGCCGCCATCGCATGCGCGGCGCGGGCGGAGTCGACATCGATGGTCGAGCAGTCGATGAACAGCGTGCCGGCCCGCGCCGCCGGCAGGATGCCGTCCGCCGCCTCATAGACCGCGCGGACGATCGGGCCGGAGGGCAACATGGTGATCACCGCATCCGCGTCGCGCGCCGCCTCGGCGGCAAGCTCCACGATCGTCACACCCGCCGCCGCCGCCGCCTCGCGCGCCGCCGGCACGGTGTCGAAGCCGAGCACCGCATGGCCCGCGCGGACCAGATTGGCGGCCATCGGGCCGCCCATGTTGCCCAGGCCGATGAATCCGATCCGTGCCATGCGTATCCTCCTGTCAGTGCGTTAGAGCATCATCCGATCGGNTAAAATGCTCTAATTATCAATATGATAGAGCACTACATCCGATCCGAAAGGATCGGAAAGTGCTCTAGTGCGTCGAGCCCCAGCTCATCGGCGCCGAGCGGCGCGAAATAGGCATCGAGCGCTTCATCATCCACGCCATCGAGCGTCGCCGGCTGCCAGCGCGGATTGCGGTCCTTGTCGACGAGCTGCGCCCGCACGCCCTCGACGAAATCATGCGCGGCGACGCAGCGCACCGCGACGCGGAACTCGCGGTCGATCGCGGTTTCCACCTTCGCATCGCCCCGCGCCGCGCGCACGAGACGCAGGCTGAGCTTCACCGAGGTGGGCGACATCCGCCTGATCGTCGCCGCCGCCTCGCGCGCCGCCGGTGCGGCATGCGCCTCCAGCGCCGCGACGATCGCCTCGGCCGTCGGCGCCTTGTAGCAATCGTCGATCCAGCCACGCGCCGCGAGCAGCGGCGAGTCCGGCGCCGGCGCCGCGAAGGCGGCGATGCAGTCATCGACATCCGCGCCATCCACCAGCGCCGCCAGCGCCGCCGTCAGCGCCGGCAGGTGCCGGCTTTCCACGTAATGATCGGCGATGCCGCAGGACACCGCATCGGCGCCGGTCATCCGGTGCGCGGTGAGTGCGGCGTGAATGCCGGTCTCGCCCGGCATCCGCCCAAGCAGGAAAGTGCCGCCGACATCCGGCACGAAGCCGATGCCGACCTCCGGCATCGCCAGCATCGTCCGCTCGGTGACGATGCGGTGCGACCCGTGCGCCGAAATGCCGACGCCGCCGCCCATCACGATCCCGTCCATCAGCGCGACGAAGGGCTTCGGATAATTCGCGATATGCGCGTTCATCCTGTATTCGTCGCCAAAGAACGGAAAGGCGAGGCGTTCGCCGCCGCTCTTCGCCGCGTCGTACAGCGCGCGGATATCGCCGCCCGCGCACAGCCCGCGCTCGCCGCGCCCGTCCACCATCACGAAGGCGACGGAAGGATCGTCCGCCCAGCGCAGCAGCGCCGCGTCGATCGCCACTTCCATGTCGTGCGTCAGCGCGTTCAGCGCCCGCGGCCGGTTCAGGCTGATCCGGCCGACCCTGCCCTCGATCCGGATCTCGACATCCGCGGTCGTCTCCCCGCTCATGCGTTCCGCCCGATGAGGCCGCGCGCGACGATCAGTCTCATGATTTCGTTCGTCCCTTCCAGAATCTGGTGCACCCGCAGATCGCGCACGATCTTCTCGATGCCGTATTCGGCGAGATAGCCGTAGCCGCCGAACAGTTGCAGCGCATTGTTGGCGACTTCGAAACCCGTATCGGTGGCGATCCGCTTCGCCATCGCGCAGCGCCGGGTCGCGTCCGCCTCGCCGCGGTCGAGTGAAGCCGCGGCGGACCACAGGAAGAGCCGCGCCGCCTCCAGCTCGGTCGCCATGTCGGCAAGCCGGAACTGCAACGCCTGGAAATCCTCCAGCCGCCGGCCGAACGCCTCGCGCTCGCCCATGTAGCGCTGCGCCTTCTCCAGCGCCGCCTGCGCGCCGCCGAGCGAACAGGCGCCGATATTCACCCGCCCGCCATCGAGCCCGCTCATCGCGATGCGGAACCCCTCGCCTTCCGCGCCGAGCCGGAACCGTGCGGGAATGCGGCAGGATTCGAACACCACCTGGCGCGTCGGCTGCGCGTTCCAGCCCATCTTCCGCTCGTTGGCGCCGAAGCCAAGCCCCTTCGCATCCTTCGGCACCAGGAACGAGGAAATTCCGCGCGGCCCGGCGCCGCCGCTGCGCGCCATCACCAGATAAAGGTCGGTCGCCCCCGCGCCCGAGATGAACTGCTTGACGCCGTCGAGCACGTAATCGTCGCCATCGCGCACGGCCTTCGTCTTCAGCGCCGCCGCGTCCGATCCCGCCCCCGGCTCGGTCAGGCAGTAGCTGGCGAGATGCTCCATGCTCACCAGCGCCGGCAACACGTCGCGGCGCTGCGCGTCGTCACCGAACCGGTCGACCATCCAGGCCACCATGTTGTGGATCGACATGTAGGCCGAAACCGCCGGGCAGCCCGTCGCCAGCGCCTCGAAGATCAGCGCCGCGTCGAGCCGCGTCAGCCCCGACCCGCCGCTCTCCTCGCGCACATAGATCCCGCCCATGCCGAGGGCTGCGCCCTCGCGGATCACGTCGAGAGGAAAGTGCCGCGCCGCGTCCCACTCCAGCGCGTGCGGCGCCAGCCGCTCGTCGGCGAAGCCGCGCGCCATCTCGGCAATCGCGCGCTGCGCCTCGTCGAGCGCGAATTGCGGCGTTGCGTCGGATGGCGTCGTGGCGTTCATCTCTTCCTCCCGAAAGCGGCGTCTCCGTCAGCCGATCGGCGCCGGCACGACGGTCTTGACGATCGTCGCATCCAGCGCCTCGAACCCGGCATAGTCGATCGTCTCGTAGAGCTCGGCGCGCGTCTGCATCGCCTCGACGCAATTCTGCGCACCGCCATCGCGCCGGATCGCGGCGTAGAGATTTTCCACCGCCTTCGCCGAAACCCGCAGCGAGGTCACCGGCCAGATCACCATCCGGTAGCCCATCTCCTGGAACTCGGCGGCGGTGAAGAACGGCGTGCGGCCGAACTCGGTCATGTTGGCGAGCAGCGGCACGCCCGGCATCCGGCGGGCGAATTCGCGGAACATCTCGGCGTTGTAGAGCGCTTCGGGGAAAATCGCGTCGGCCCCGGCCTCGACATACATCTTCGCCCGCGCCACCGCGCCGTCCATCCCCTCGCTCGCCGCGGCATCGGTGCGCGCGATGATGTAGAGGTTCCGCCGCGCATGCGCCGCCGCCGCCACCTTCGCCGCCATGTCGCGCGCATCGGCGAGCTTCTTGTCGTTCAGGTGGCCGCATTTCTTCGGCAGCAGCTGGTCCTCGATATGCACGGCACCCGCCCCGGCATCCTCGAAGCTGCGCACCATGTGCATCACGTTGAGCGCCTCGCCATAGCCGGTATCGCCATCGACCAGCACCGGCAGGCCCGAGGCCCGCGCCACCTGGCGGACGAAGAAGCACACCTCGTCGACGGTGATGATGCCGAGATCCGGCAGCCCCATCGAGGCGGTCATCGCCGCCCCGGAAAGGTAGCACGCCTCGAACCCGGCCCGCATCGCCTGCCGCCCGGCGAGCCCGTTATGCGCGCCCGGAATCTGCACGATCGGCCCGCGCTCGACCAGTTCGCGAAAGCGCAGCCCGGCGGGTCGATCCGGCAGGCCGGATGCTTGCAGATAGCTCATCGAACCCTCCTCAGCCGCGCTTGTCGAGCGGCACGAACTTGCGGTCCTCCGGCCCCACATAGCTGGCCGAGGGACGGATGATCTTGTTGTCGGCGCGCTGCTCCATCACATGCGCGCTCCAGCCGGTGGTCCGCGCGATCACGAAGAGCGGCGTGAACATCGCGGTCGGCACGCCCATCATGTGGTACGACACGGCCGAGAACCAGTCGAGATTCGGGAACATCCGCTTCGCGTCGTGCATGACGCTCTCGATCCGCTCGGCGATGTTGAACATCTTCATCGATCCCGCCTGCTCCGAGAGCGAGCGGGCGACGCGCTTGATCACCACGTTGCGCGGATCGGCGATGGTATAGACCGGATGGCCGAAACCGATGATCACCTCGCGCGCCTCGATCCGCCGGCGGATATCCGCCTCCGCCTCGTCGGGGTCGGCGTAGCGCTTCTGCACCTCGAAGGCGAACTCGTTGGCGCCGCCATGCTTCGGCCCGCGCAGCGCGCCGATGCCGGCGGTGATCGCCGAGTAGATGTCCGAACCCGTGCCGGCGACGACGCGCGAAGCGAAGGTCGAGGCGTTGAATTCATGTTCCGCGTACAGAATGAGCGAGGTGTGCATCGCCCGCACCCAGGCATCCACCGGCCGGCGCCCGTGCAGCAGGTGCAGGAAATGCGCGCCGATCGACTCGTCGTCGGTCTCGACATCGATGCGCCGCCCGTTGGCGCTGTAGTGATGCCAGTAGAGCAGCATCGAGCCGAGCGAGGCGATCAGCCGGTCCGCCACGTCGCGCGCGCCGGCCGGGTTGTGGTCGTGCGCCTCCGGCAGCACGCAGCCCAGGGCGGAGACGCCGCTGCGCATCACGTCCATCGGGTGCGCGGCGGCCGGCAGCGCCTCCAGCACCTTGCGCACCGCATCCGGCAGCCCGCGCAGCGCCTGCAGCTTCGCGAGATAGGCCGAAAGCTCCGCCGCGTTCGGCAGCGTGCCGTGGATCAGCAGATGCGCGATTTCCTCGAAGCTGCACGTCTCGGCGATATCGAGAATGTCGTAGCCGCGGTAATGCAGGTCGTTGCCGCTGCGGCCGACGCTGCACAGCGCCGTGTTCCCCGCGGCAACCCCCGAAAGGGCGACCGACTTCTTCGGCTTCGGCGCCGTCGTGGTCTCGCTCATGCTGTCTGCTCCTTGCGTCTCAGAAGATGCCCGGCTTGCCCTCGAGCAGCGCGCCCGCGGGCAGGGCGACGTTCAGCCGGTCGAGCTCGCCGGCCGGCAGGCGCGGCAGTTCCTGCACCGCCTCGAGGAAGCGGGCGGCCTCGCGCGGCGAGATGATGCCGTCGGTCAGCGTCTCGAACTTGCGGATGTAATCGGCCCGCTCGAACGGATGCGCGCCCAGCGAATGCGCGTTCGCCACCGCCAGCTCGTCGACCAGCGTGCTGCCATCCTTGAACCGGATCTCGACGCGCCCGCCGAACGCCTTCTCGGCCGGATCGGTGGCGTGGTAGCGGCGCGTCCACTCCGGGTCCTCGGCGGTCTCGATCTTGTGCCACAGCGCCACCGTGTCCGCCCGCCGCGCCCGCTTCGGCGCGTAGCTGTCGACATGGTGCCAGGTGCCGTCCTGCAGCGCGACCGCGAAGATGTACATGATCGAATGGTCGAGCGTCTCGCGGCTCGCCTTCGGGTCCATCTTCTGCGGGTCGTTCGCCCCCGTTCCGATCACGTAATGGGTGTGGTGCGAGGTGTGGATGGTGATCTTCTCGATCGCGTCGAAATTCTCGATCTGCTCGCGCATCCGGAAGGCGAGGTCGATCAGCGCCTGGCTCTGGTATTCGGCCGAGTGCTCCTTGGTGTAGCTGTCCATGATCGCGCGCTTGGCCTCGCCCTTGCCCGGCAGCGGCACGTGATAGACGGCATCCTTGCCGCCCAGCATCCAGGCGATCACGCTGTCCTCGCCCTCATAGATCGGGCTCGGCGCGCCCTCGCCGCGCATCGCCCGGTCCACCGCCTCGATCGCGAGCTTGCCGGCATGGGCGGGCGCGAACGCCTTCCACGAGCTGATCTCGCCCTTGCGGCTCTGCCGCGTGGTGAAGCTGACATGCACCGCCTGCTGCACCGCCTGGAAGATCGTCTCCTGCTTCAGCCCGAGCAGCGCGCCGATGCCCGCCGCCTGCGCCGGGGCGAGATGCGCGATGTGGTCCTTCTTCCATTCGTGCAGGCAGATCGCCCGCACGAGGTTGATCTGGATCTCATACCCCGTCGCGATGCCGCGGATCAGGTCGCGCCCGGAGCGCTCCATCACCTGGCCGACCGCGAGGATCGGCGGAATGTTGTCGCCCGGGTGCGAATAGTCGGCGGCGAGGAAGGTGTCGTGGTAATCGAGCTCGCGCACCGCCGTGCCGTTCGCCCAGGCCGCCCATTCCGGGCTCACCGTCTTGCGCGCCGGCAGGCCGAACACCGTCGCCCCGCCGCGCTTCGCATGGCCGAGCGCCATCGCCCGGGCCGAGACCACCGGCCCGCGATTGACCGAGGCCACCGCCACCGCCGCGTTGTCGATGATCCGGTTGATGATCATCGCCGTGACGTCCTTGTCGACGGCCACCTTGTCCGCCGCCACGCCGGCGATCTTCCACGCCAGCTGGTCGTCCCGCTTGAGCAGGGATTTGGATGGATGAACACGGACTTCGTGAAGTTTCATGGCGGTTGCGCTCGTGGTTGCTGAAGGTGGTTTGGCCCCGCAATAGCCGCTGGACTTCGCAGTCACAAGCGAATTGCGGCAAGTTGGATCGAAGCCGGGACGGCGAATTGCGAAGTCTGCGAACTCACGCCGCCCCTCCGGTGGCGCGCGCGCGCATCGCCTTCTTGTCCAGCTTGCCGACCGAGGTCTTGTCAAGGGTCTCGACCAGATGCACCCGGTCCGGCACCGCGTAGCGCGAGATCGCGCCGGCATCCGCCCGCGCCTGCACATGGCCGCGCAGCGCCGCCTCGTCGGCCTCCATCCCCGCGCGCAGCACGACGAAGGCCACCGGCCGCTCGCCCCAGCGCTCGTCCGCGACCCCCACCACCGCCGCCTCCGACACCGCCGGATGGGTGAGCAGGATCTCCTCCAGCCCGATCGAGGAGATCCACTCGCCGCCGGTCTTGATCACGTCCTTCACCCGGTCGACGATGCGCAGATACCCGTCGGCGTCGATCGTGCCGATATCCCCGGTATGCAGCCACCCGCCCCGCCAGAGCGCCGCCGAGGCCTCCGGGTTGCCGGCATAGCCCGGCGTCAGCGCCGGGGTGCGCGTCACCACCTCCCCGACCGACTTGCCGTCATGCGGCACATCGTTCATCGCCTCGTCCACGATCCGGACCTCGACCAGCGGCCCCGGCAGGCCAGCCGCCATCCGGTAGCCGATCTCCGCCTCGGCGCGATCGGGCAGCCCGTCGAGAATGTCGCCGCGCAGCTGCGCCAGCGTCATCACCGGGCAGGTCTCCGACATGCCGTAGCCGGCGAAGATGTCGATCCCCCGCGCCAGCGCCTGCTCGCAGAGCGGCCGCGGCAGCGCCGAGCCGCCGATCACCACCCGCCAGCGCGACAGGTCGATCGCCTTCGCCGCCGGCGCGTTCAGGATCATGTGCATGATCGTCGGCACGCAGTGCGACACCGTCACCCGCTCCTCGACCAGCAGCCGCAGCACCACCTCCGGCAGGAACCGCCCGACATAGACCTGCTGCATCCCCAGCATCGTCGCCGCGTAGGGAAAGCCCCACGCGTGAACGTGGAACATCGGCGTCAGCGGCATGTAGACGTCCTCGCGCGACAGCCCGCCATTCAGCCCGGACATGTTGATTCCGGTCAGCACCATCAGCGTGTGCAGCACGAGCTGCCGGTGGGTGAACATCACCCCCTTGGGCAGGCCGGTCGTCCCCGTCGTGTAGAAGGTCGTCGCCAGCGTGTCCTCGTCGAATTCCGGAAACGCGTCGAGCGGCGCCGTCGCCGCCAGCAGCGACTCATACTCCCCGGCGAAGCCCTCCGGCACGGCGATATCGTCGTCGCGCATCAGCACCACCTGGCGCAGCTTCGGCAGCCGCTCGCGGATCGCCGCCAGCACCGGCAGGAAATCCGCGTGCACGAACAGGATTTCCGCGCCGGAATGATCGATCGTGTAGGCGATCTGCTCCGGGCTGAGGCGGATGTTCACCATCATCAGCACAGCGCCCGCCATCGGCACCGCGAAATAGGCCTCGAGGTAGCGGTGGCTGTCCCAGTCCATGAAGGCGACGCGCGTGCCCATCCCGGCGCCGAGGTCGCGCAGCACGCCGCCGAAGCGGTGCACGCGGGCGGCGAATTGCGGATAGGTCAGCCGCGTGTCGCCGCGATAGACGATCTCCCGCCGGCTCGCCTGCGCGATCGGCATCTTCAGCAGCTGCCCGATCAGCAGCCGGTAGCGGAACGGTTCCGTCACCTCGGTCATGTCTCGTCTCCTCCAGGTCGCGTCCCCGTTGGCACGGGGGCTTGTGCACCATAGGATAGGCGCGTATCGCGCCCGTCAACCCCGCCCGGAACGGGCCAGCAACGATGAGGAAACCCGAATGACCGCGTTGAAATCCCTGTTCGACCTGACCGGCAAGCGCGCCCTGATCACCGGCGGCTCGCGCGGCCTCGG
>NZ_AFPR01000467.1:0-19907 GCF_000219295.1 Acidiphilium sp. PM | reverse complement strand
CGCTGGGCTGGGGCTTCCAGTTCCAGTCGCCGGTCTTCATCGCCGTGATGGCCTGGCTCGTCTTCGCCATCGGGCTCAATTTCGCCGGCCTGTTCGAGATCTCCGGACTCGAGAATCTCGGTGCCGGCCTGGCCCGCCATGGCGGCGTGCTCGGCAGTTTCGCAACCGGGCTGCTCGCCGTCGCGGTGGCCACGCCGTGCACGGCGCCGTTCATGGGCGGTGCGCTCGCGGCGGCACTTGCCGCCCCCGTCACGCTCGGGCTGAGCATATTCGCTTCCCTCGGCCTCGGCATCGGCCTGCCCTTCGTGGCGCTGGCCGCGGTCCCCGCGGTCGGCCGTATTCTCCCGCGGCCCGGACCGTGGATGGTGATCCTGCGGCAGATCCTTGCGTTCCCGATGTTCGGCACCGCCGTCTGGCTGCTCTGGGTGATGTCGGTCGAGGCCGGATCGTCGGGCGTGCTGATCGTCGGCGCCGGCGCGCTGCTCATCGGCTTCGCTCTCTGGCTGCTACGCTTTCCGGGCATTCTCCTCCGTGGGCTCGCGGTTCTCGCAGTGATCGGGGCGGTGCTGCTCCTGCCCCGGGTCGTCCCCGCCGATGCAACAGGTCCCGCCGCGCTCCCCGGCGCACTGCCCCGCAGCGCGGTGCCCTATTCCCCGTCGAAGCTCGCGGCGCTGCGCAAGGACGGCCATGCCGTGTTCGTCGACATGACGGCCGCCTGGTGCATCACCTGCCAGGTGAACGAGCGGGTGGCACTGGCGCCGCGCGCGATGCAGCGCCTTTTCGCGGCACGGCACGTGACGCTCATGGTCGGCGACTGGACCCGGCGCGATCCCGCGATCACCCGCTTCCTTGCCGCGCATGGGCGGGATGGCGTGCCGATCTATGTCTATTACCCGCCCGGACATGCCGCACCGGTGGTTCTGCCGCAGGTGCTCACGCCGTCGATCGTCCGGGCCACGATCGCGGGCGCGCGCTCGTGATCCGCCTGCGCCGTGTCGCGCAGGGGGCGATGCTGGCGGCAATGCTGGTCGGGGTCGCGATGGGGGCCGTTGCGGACGTCCGGCCTGCCCGCGTCTCGCCGGCCGGCGCCTGGGCCGGGCAGTATCATTGCGCGCAGGGCGCCACGGCGCTCGATCTCACCATCACCCCGGCCGGGCGCGGCCGGGTCCGGGCGCTGTTCTTCTTCCACGCGCTGGCGGGCAATCCGCATGTCCCGCCGGGCTGCTTCACGATGGCCGGACGCTACGACGCCGCCGCCCGCAGCATCGCGTTGGAGCCGACGATATGGCTGCTGCGCCCGGCGCATTTCGTCTGGGTCGGGCTGCGTGGCACGCTCGGCGGCGCGGGCGGGTCTATGGCCGGCCGGATCGACGGGCCGGGCTGCACGGATTTCTCCCTGGTCCGCGTTGACAGGACGGTGAGTGCCCGCGTCCCGGCCGCCTGCCGTATGGAACGCGGCGCGCCGACGGTCTAAGAGCGTTCTATATCGGTATTTCAGGACGGGGTGGACATGATGCGAAACAGTGGCGTGCTGGCGGTTGTGGCGATTTTGGCCGGGATCGGCGTGGCGCAGGCGGCCCCGCCGCCACAGGCAGCGCAATGCGCGGGGTGCCATGGCCAGAACGGCATGGGCAATCCGGCCGCCGGGTTTCCGGCGCTCGCCGGCCAGCCGGTGAAATATCTCGAGCAGCAGCTTTACGCCTTCAAGCATGGCACGCGACGCAACGGCATGATGAGCAGCTTCGCCGGCGGGCTGAACGCGTCTGAGCGCAAGGCGATCGCCGAATATTACCACGGCCTGCCGGTGGTCGCTCCGGCCTCGCTACCCGCCGCCCCGAAGGACAATGTCGGCGAGACGCTGGCGATCCACGGTGTCGGCGCGGGCACCGACCACGCGATTCCGGCCTGCGACTCGTGCCACGGCGCCGGCGGGCGCGGCATGGAGCCGGAATTCCCGCGGCTCGCCGGCCAGCCGGCGAACTATCTCGAGGCGCAGCTGCTGGCCTGGCAGAAAGGCGCGCGCAACGAGAGCAACCTGCACCTGATGCAGAAGATCGCCGACATGCTGAGTCCGTCGCAGATCAAGGCGGTGGCCGCCTATTTCGCGGCCCAGCCGCCCGCCGCGCCGGGGCAGTGATCGCCGGGCGCCGCGCGGCCTTCAGAGGGTGAGGGCGGGTTTCGCGGCGCCGGGGATTTTCGGGTCGATGGTGATGAGGGCGCCGTCCCGCCATTGCTGGAGGGTGACGAAACTTTCCCGGTTCTGGCCCGTGGTGTCGAAGCGGACGCCCCAGCCATTCGCCAGGCTGCCGCGCGGGCGGCTGATGGCGGTGAGCGATGCCGGCAGCGGCTTGCCGGTGCGCAGCGCGTCCAGCGCCAGCGTGGTGCCGACATGGGTGGTAAGGCTCGCCCCGCCGCGCGGTGGGGCGGCATAGCGCCGCTGATAGGCTGCCGCGATCGATGCCGAGTCCTCTCCGTAAAGCGGGTTGCCGATCACCATCGTATTGTCGAGCGCGGGGCCCAGCGCCGCGCCCGTCTCGGCGAGGCCATAGCCAGGCCCGGCCCCGATGATCATCCGGGGCCGCCAGCCGGCCTCCTGCATGGCCTGGTAGAGCAGCAGCACATGCGCGGTGCGCCCGGCATGGATCAGCAGTTCGATGCCGGCGCGCCGCATCCGCGCGACTTCCTCGTCGAAATCCGCCGCTTCGGTGGCGTAGGCCATGCTGAGCACGACCGGTAGCCCGGCTCGCCGGCAGGCCGCGAGCATCGCGCCGGCGAAGGAGCCGTCCGTGGCGCCGATATCGAACAGGAGGGCAAGGCGCAGGCGTTCGGCGCCGGTCTTCCAGCCAGGGATCAGCAGCGTGGTGATGGCCGATTCGGCGGCACTGGCGAAATCCGTCGTTGTCGTGCAGATGCGGCTCAGGATCTTGAAATCGCGGCGGGTGATGCCGTCGGCCGGCGCGTCGAGCTCGACATAGGGAATGCCGGCGAGTTCGGCGGCGGCGGTCGCGGCGAAGGCGGCTGTCGATGACTGGCTGCCGAGAATCATGGCGATATCGGACGCCTTGCCGGCCTTGCGGATCATGCCGCGGATGGCCGCGTCGGGGTTTGCCGCATCGGCGCGGAGGACTTCAATGTCGGCGTCGATCCCGGCTCGCGCCGCATCGATCGCGAGTTCGACGCCGCGCCAGGCTTCGTCGCCGAGAAGCGTCTGGGCACCGGTCTCGGGAAACAGCGTCCCGATCAGCAGGCGCTTGCGTTGCTTTTTCGCGGCGTGAATCGACGCAGGCCGGGCGCCGCGGATCGATAGTCCGGCAGCGCCGAGGCCCCCGATGAAGGCGCGACGGGGCAGCAATCTCTTCACGGACGGGCGGAGCGTGGCGGTTGCTCGTTCATGGATCATATATATAGGTGAAGGAAGTGTGCGGATAGGCGCCGGAATTGTCGCGCCACGGGTCCATGGCCGCGCGGACAAGATGAGGAGACGCAGATGAGCCTGCCAGACAGCATGAAGCATGTGACGTTCGACCGCCCCGGTGGGCCGGAAGTGATGCATGTCGTGACCGGTCCGGTTCCGGAGCCTCGTGATGATGAGGTGCTGATCCGGGTGGAGGCTGCCGGCGTAAACCGGCCTGACGTGCAGCAGCGCAAGGGGGCGTATCCGCCGCCGCCGGGTGCAAGCCCGATTCTTGGCCTGGAGGCGGCGGGAACCGTGGTGGCATGCGGCGCCGCGGTTCACAATTGGCGGATGGGTGACCGCGTGACCGCACTCTGCAATGGCGGTGCCTACGCCGAGTATGTCGCGGTGCCGGCGGCGCAGTGCCTGCCGTGGCCTGCCGGCTTCGGCGCGATCGAGGCAGCTTCGTTGCCGGAGACGTATTTTACCGTCTGGGCCAATCTGTTTGATCTTGGTCGCCTGGCGCCCGGCGACTCCGTTCTCGTTCATGGCGGGACGTCCGGAATCGGCGTCGCCGCGCTCCAGATGGCCCATGCTCATGGCGCGAGCGTCTACGCCACCGCGGGCTCGGCTGCGAAGTGCAACGCTTGCCTCGAACTTGGCGCGACCGCTGCTATCAATTACCGTGAGCGGGATTTCCTTCATGAGATCAAGGCACTGACGGCCGGCAACGGGGTCGACGTGGTGCTCGACATGGTTGGAGCGCCCTACACCCAGCAGAATCTGCGTGCCTTGAGGCGTGGCGGGCGGCTGATCCAGATTGCCTTCATGGGAGGCAGCATCGCCAGCAATCTCGATCTCTTGCCGATCATGATCAACCGGCTGACCGTCACCGGATCGACGATGCGGCCTCGCAGCACTGCCGAGAAGGGGGGCATTGCTGCGGCATTGCGGGAACGCGCATGGCCTTGGCTCGAATCGGGGAAAATTCGCCCGGTGATTGCCGAAGCCTTGCCCTGGGGAGATGTTGTCCGCGCACATCGCTTGATGGAAGAGAGCGGACATATCGGGAAGATTATTCTTTCTTTCGAATAAAGATACTCCCATGCTCCTACGGTCCATAACGAACGTGTCTAATATGAAATTATGACACGCGTAGAGATCTAAAATTCTCCATATGATACGAAATCGAACTTTCCAGAAATGATAACGGAAAGTTTTTATTTTAAACTCAAATTTTTAGAAATTGCCTAAAATTTTCGTCTAATATGTTAGTTAAATCTAAAAACAATTGTTTTGAAAAAGGCAAAGTTTCTCTTGCCTGCCACGCCAGTTCAGGATAATTGAGAATCATTCATGTAAGGGTTTTTCAGGAGTTTACGGTATGAGTTCATATATTACAGTCATAGGTGGCGTGAACAATTCCGCCACTCATGTCAGCGGAATTGTTCAGGTTCCCGCAAGCGGATTGAGCGGCACGAGCTTGGCGTCCCTTCAGTCGATCGTTGATGTGGTCAACGCGGCCGTTGCTAACGGCCAGTCGTCTATGGTCAACTTCGATGCGATTGCCGGGAAAACTGCAACGTTTGCCGGTTCCAGTTCTTCTGGTGGGATCTATGAGATCACCAACACGGACAGCACTGGCGCGTCGGCTGCCGGCACCGCGAACAATATCGGCGTTACAGTTCCGTCAAGCGCCAATGAGGTTGTCGTTCAGGTTCCGGGCACTGTTTCGGTTGCCGGTAACGGGTATACGTCAACCTATCTGATCGGTTCACAGAGCAATGCCGTCATCTCGACCAATGGTAGGGCGGCGCCATCCGGCAATTCGGGTTCGAACCCCAATCAGATTTACGATCTGGGGGGCAACACGACCATTTACGCGGGTGGCGATAATCAGGCCACGCTGAGCGGTGGCCTTGACCGCTTCAAGGTGCTGACCGGAAACGATACGGTTCTGGCCACCGGATCAGCCTCGGTTCAGGCGGGCGTTCCCACCGGCTACGCCGGCACGCTGGATTTTATCAACTCCAGTTCGGCGCAGGCAACGGTGCTTGGCGGCCACGGTTCGGTGACCGCGTTCGGCGGCAATGCCGGTGGCCTGCTCTACGGCGGCACAGGCGGCAACAACTCGTTGATCGGCGGCAATGGCGGCGTTTCGCTGGTGGGTGCGGGCAACAACGATTACCTCCTCGCCGGTGGTGGGGGAGCTACTACTTCCGCGCTCAATAACGATCTGTTTGCTGGACCGGGCAACGAAACCCTGATGGCGAGCTCCGTCACGCAAAACAACCTTTTCGCTGCGGGTTCGGGGACCGACATCATTTCGTCCGCCGGTTCCGGCAGTCAGGCGTTCTTCGCGGCAACCGGCTCGGCGACGATGTATGGTTCGACCGTTTCTGGCGCCACCAACACCTACTTCTTCTCGTCCTCGCTGCAGGGCGGCGGCGGCAACGACGTGCTTGAGAACTTCAATTCGAAGACCGACAACATTGTCATTCTCAGCGGTGTCAACATTGTAAGTGTCACTGGTGCGAACAACGGCAACTACCCCACCGGTGCCGCGCTCGTCACCCTCTCGGACAATACGCAGATCACCATGGTTGGCTACAATGCCAGCAACCTGCAGAAATTTGTTGGAGGCTCGATTATCACCTGACGTCTATTTTGGACGGGACATTTGAGCCAGCCCCGGGCCTTGTGCCCGGGGCTTTTTAGTTGCCGAGCGGCAAGTTCAATAACGGCGATATCACCTGGCAATGTCATGTCGTGACGCCGCTGGCAGGGTACGCCGATTGATGTCAGCGGCGCAGGGCCATCCGGATCGGCCCTTCGCGGCGGCCGTGGGTGAACTGATCCACCATGTCGTTGCCGCTGTTCATGACCGTGGCGGCATCGCCTTCCCACACGATCTTGCCGTCCTGCAACATGGCGATCCGGTCGCCGATACGCTGGGCACTCGCCATGTCGTGCGTGATGGTGATGGATGTCGAACCGAGGCGCTTCACGCAATCGACGATCAACCCATCGATCACGGCACCCATGATGGGGTCGAGCCCCGTCGTCGGTTCGTCGAAGAACATGATCGACGGTTCGGCGGCAATCGCCCGCGCCAGGCCAACGCGTTTCTGCATGCCACCGGAGAGCTCGGCCGGCGACAACTCGCCGACGCTGGCATCAAGGCCGACCTGAGCGAGCACACGGGCTGCGACCGTGCGCGCCTCGGCGCGGGTAACGCGGCCGCGTGCCAGCAGCCCGAACGCGACGTTTTCCCAGACTGGCCGGCTGTCGAACAGCGCGCCGTTCTGGAACAGCATCCCGATCTGGTCGCGCAGCGCGCGGGCGCGCGCCGGCCGCGCGGTGATCAGGTTTTCCCCATCGATCCAGATTTCGCCCTCATCCGGCGGGATCAGGCCGAGAATGCATTTCAGCAGCACCGACTTGCCGGTGCCCGACCCGCCGATGACGACGGTGCTCGTCTTCGGCATCACGTCGAGATCGACACCGTCGAGCACCCGCTTCGCGCCGAAGCTCTTGCGCAGCCCGCGGATGCGGATCTTCGGCTCGATGGTCCCGCCGCCGCTCACGAGAAGAACGCCTGGGTCATCAGATAGTCCAGTGCCAGGATCAGCACCGAGGCGGAGACCACCGCCGCCGTGGTCGCACCGCCAACGCCCTGCGCGCCGCCGCGCGAGCGGTAGCCGTGAAAACACCCCATCAACGCGATCACGAAGCCGAACACCGCCGCCTTCACAAGCCCGGAGACGACATCGTTGCTGTGCAGGTAGTTCACGGTGTCGCGCAGATAGGCGTTGGGCTCGAAGCCGAGCCTGACGGTGGAGACCAGGAAGCCGCCGGCCACGCCGAGAATGTCGGCGATCACCACCAGCAGCGGCAGGGCGATCACCCCGGCGAGCAGGCGCGGGGTGACGAGATAGCGCATCGGATCGGTGGCGAGTGTGGTCAGCGCGTCGATCTGGTCGGTCACCCGCATCGTGCCCATTTCCGCGGCAATCGCCGAGCCCGCCCGCCCCGCGACCATCAGGCCGGCCAGCACCGGGCCGAGCTCGCGGGTGAGCGACAGCACCACCACGCTCGCGATCACGCTCGAACTGTCGAACCGGGAAAAGCCGACATAGCTCTGCAGCGCCAGCACCATGCCGGTGAACACGGCGGTGAGGGCGACGACCGGCAGGCTCGAATAGCCGATTTCCATCAGCGCGCGGCCGAAATTGCGCAGATGGAAGGGCGGGCGCACCAGGCCGGACAGGCCGGCGGCGGCGAAGAGCGCAAGTTCGCCGAGCATGATCACGAAGCCGAGCGCAAGGCGGCCGAGAGCGGCAATCGGGTCGAGCACGAGATTCATGCGCCGGATTATACCGATTTCACGACCCGCCGATAGCGCGGGCCGAGCGAGGTCAGAATCTCGTAACCGATCGTGCCGGCCTCGGCGGCGATGGCATCGATGTCATGGCCCGGGCCGATCAGCTCGATGACGTCGCCGGGCGCGATGTCGGGATGATCGGTGACGTCGAACGTCGTCAGGTCCATCGACAGCCTGCCCGCGACCGGGATGATCTTCCCCTGCCAGCGCGCCGTCAGCCGGTTCGACAGCGACCGCGGCAACCCATCGGCATAGCCGACGCCGATCGTCGCGATACGCGAGGGCCGCGCCGCCCGCCAGGTGCCGTTGTAGCCGACGGTCTCGCCCGAAGCGATCGCGCGGATCTGCAGGATGGGGGCGGCGAGGGCGATGGCCGGGCGCATCGGATTCGCCGCCGTCGGTGTCGGGTTGCCGCCATAGAGCGCATAGCCCGGCCGCGCGAGGTCGGAGCCGAACCCAGGGCCGAGAAACAGGCCCGAGGAGTTGGCAAGGCTGGTCCGCAGCCAGGGGAACCGCGCGGCGAAAGCGGCGAAACGCTCGCGCTGCGCGGCATTCGCCGACGCATCCGGCTCCTCCGCGGCGACCAGATGCGTCATCACATGCGTCAGGCCCAGCCCGTCGAGAAGAGTCGGATGGGCGATGAGATGGGCCGCCTCGTCACGATCGAGGCCGAGCCGGTTCATCCCGGTATCGAGATGCAGGAACGAAGGCGGCGCCTCGTCATCGCCAGCGGCGCCGCGCCAGCGCGCGCAGGCCGCGAGCGAGCCCAGAACCGGCCTCAGCTCCCGCGCGCGCATCGTTTCCTCCTCGCCGGGCGGGCAGCCATTGAGCACGCCGATCCGCGCCGCCGGCAACAGGGCGCGCAGGGAAAGGGCCTCATCCAGCGTGGCGACGAAAAAGCTGCGGCAGCCGGCAGCGGCGAGGGCAGGGGCGATCAGCGCCGCGCCGAGTCCGTAGGCATCCGCCTTCACCACGCCGGCGACCTCCCCCGCATGGCGGGCGGCCAGCGCCTGCCAGTTGGCGGCGACGGCGCCGGGGTCGATGGTCAGGGTCGGGTGGTTCATGCGGCGTTGCGGAACAGTTGCCGGCGCTCCCGCAGGCGGGCGACATGCGCATCGAAACAGGCGCGCACCCGCTCGGGATCGTGCCGGCGCTCAAGGTCGCGAATGGTGAAGTGAACCTGGGCCATGGTCTGGAAATGGCTCATGAACAGGTAATTGGCGCCTGCCCCCGACAAGGCGCCGACCAGCGGCACGAGGGCCGCCATCGCCTGTTCGGACAGCATGACGGAAAAGCGCGCGGCGACCGTGCGCAGGAACAGCGAAAGCGGCGCATGGGTCAGCGCGCCGCGCACCGCCCAGTAGCTCGCCTCGACCTCGCCTTCCTCGTCGCGGATCGTGCCGAAGCCGAACACTTCGAGGCAGGCGCGCCGGGTTTCGAACGCGTCGATGTCCTCGCCATGGCTGCGGGCGATCTCGGCGATGGCGCGGAACATCATCGCCATGGTGAACGGAATGTCGGCCAGCGAGAGCGGGCCGCCGGCGAGGCCCGAGATCGCCCCGCTCGCCGCGACGGCGCCGCGATAGACCCGTTCGGAGGCCGGCCCCGCGCGGCGCGGCGCAAGTCCGGCGCGCGAGACGTCGAGCAGCGACCACAGAGCTTCGGAGGCGTAGTCCTCGATCGCCCGGCGGCTGTTCGGCAGGAACAGGTTCAGCGCGCGTTCCGCCGCGCCCACGGTGCCGCGGCCGATCCGGCTCAGCAGGCGGGCGAACAGCCCGTGCGCCGCGACATAGCGCTCCGCCGCCTGCGCGATCCGCGCAAGGTCGGCCTCGGGCAGGCCGGCGCAGGCATTGCCGCCTGATGTCGCCATCGCGCGCACTCCTTCCGTTCGCTCACCGGTCATTCATGTTGGGTGTCGAGGTCGGCAAATCGAGTGAATTCGGCCTCGAAGAACAGGTCGATCTTGCCGGTCGGGCCGTGGCGCTGCTTGGCGAGGATCAGCTCGGCGCGGTTGTGCACATGCTCCATGTCCTGCTGCCATTTGGCCAGCGCGTCCTGGAACTTGTCCTCCGAATCATACGCCATCTGCTTGGGCATCCGGGCCTGGAGGTAGTATTCGTCGCGATAGACGAACATCACCGCGTCGGCGTCCTGCTCGATCGTGCCGGACTCGCGAAGGTCGGAGAGCTGCGGGCGCTTGTCCTCGCGGGATTCCACGGCGCGGGAGAGCTGCGAGAGTGCGATGACCGGGACCGAGAGTTCCTTGGCGATGGCCTTCAGCCCCTGGGTGATCTGGCTGATTTCCAGCACGCGGTTGTCCGGCCTTGTGCCGGCGGCGGGGCGCATGAGCTGGAGATAGTCGACCACGATGAGCGCGAGGCCGCGCGTTCGCCGCAGCCGGCGGCAGCGGGTGCGCAGCGCGGAGAGGGTGATCGCCGGCGTGTCGTCGATGATCAGCGGCAGCCGGGCGATGCGGCGCGACACCGCGACGAAATTGTCGAAATCCTTCTGCCCGATCTCGCCGCGGCGGATGCGGTCGGAGGAGACGCGCGCCTCCTCGGCGAGAAGGCGGGTGGCGAGCTGCTCGGCGCTCATTTCAAGCGAGAAGACCGCGACGCACTGCTTTGCCTCGGCGTTCGGGTTCTCGGCGCGGGCCTCGTTGAGCAGGGCCTGGGCGGCGCCGAAGGCGATCTTCGTCGCGAGCGCCGTCTTGCCCATGCCGGGGCGGCCGGCGAGGATCAGCAGGTCCGACGGGTGCAACCCGCCGGTCCGGGCGTCGAGATCGGTGAGGCCCGTGGTCAGGCCCGAGACCTTGCCATCGCGCTCGAAGGCCTTGGCGGCGGTGTCGATCGCCATCGCCAGCGCGGTCTCGAAGGTCATCGCGGCGCCCTCGCTGCCGCCCTTGGTGGCGAGATCGAACAGCGCCTGCTCCGCCGCCTCGATCTGTGCGGTGCCGTCGAGCTCGGGATCCGACCCGAAGCCGCGATTGACCGTGAGCTCGCCCAGCTCGATCAGCTGCCGGCGGATCCAGGCATCGTAGATGATCCGGCCGTAATCGCCGGCATTGATGATCCCGACCATCGCGGTGAGCAACTGGCCGAGATAGGCCGCGCCGCCGACATCGTCGAGCAGGCCGGAATGTTCGAAGGTCGCGCGCAGCGTGACTGGGTCGGCGACCTGCCCGGCCTCGATCCGCCGGGCGATCGCCTCGTAGATCCGCCCATGCACCGCATCGGCGAAATGCTCGGGGGCGAGGAACTCCGAAACCCGCTCATAGGCCTTGTTGTTGGCCAGCAGGGCGCCGAGCAGGGCCTGTTCGGCCTCGAGATTGGCGGGCGGCAGTCTTGGGGAGACGGTGAGAAGCGCGGACTCGGTCATATCCATGACACGCTACTAGCGCGGCCGATGGATGCAGGACAGCGCGCCCGCCGCGCGACGGGGCTGTGGATAAGGTGGATAAGGTGGATAAGTCGCGGGCATGCACGGCATGAGGCCGTATCGCCGGTGGACGTGGGCCTGGCTGGAAATCAGCCCGGCGGCGTCACCACCACGAGCCTGGCAGCGGCCGGTTCAATGCAGCGACAAGGCATGTACGCCCCCGGTCCGTCCGCATGCGAACCGAGTTCGCCATCGCCGGGCGAGATGACGGTCCACACATGACCCGATTGGCCATCACCTCCAAGGGGGCTGGCCGTTCCCCGTTCTGCTGACCTAGTTTCCTCTTACCGAAACCCGCAGCATTTCAGAGGACAGATGAACGTCCCTGGTCGCGAAGTCGATCTTGAGGCAACCCGGCGGCGCATGTCGGGGGCGAACCGGCAGCGACGGTCGGCGGGGCGGGCCAGTTTGTCCATCGATCGTTCAGAAAGGAAAGACCATGTCTGCCATTGAGCCGCCCATCACGATCCGCGAAGCGGTTGGCGTCTTCACTGAACGAGATGCGTTCCAGGCCGCCGTGGACGATCTGCTGATGGCAGGTTTCGACCGTGCCGATATCAGCCTTCTGGCCTCCGAGGCCTCGGTATTCGAAACACCCCGGACCGAACGGCGGAACATTGCCGGTCTGGAGGATGATCCCAAAACACCGCGCGGAGACTACGTCTCGCCGGAATCCGTCGGAGATGCGGAAGGCGCGCTGATCGGCGGGCTGCTCTATGTCGGCGCGGTCGTTGCGGCGGTGCCGATCGTTGCCGCGGGCGGTGAGCTGGCAGCGGCGGTCATCGCCTCCGCGATCGGTGGCGGAACCGGCGGGCTGATCGGCGGTGTGCTCGCCAAATTCGTCGGCGACAGCCGAGCCAGGCGGCTGCAGGACCAGCTGGAACAAGGCGGCCTTCTGCTCTGGGTCCGGACATGGACGCCCGAGCAGGAGCGCCGCGCCCTGGACATTCTGACCCGGCATGGCGCCCGAGACGCGCATGTTCACGCACTTCCGGGGCTGTCGCACGGCGAAGGCGCGGAGCTCGGCGGCGGCAATGCCTGATACCCGCGGGCGCCGCGCGCGGCTGGGGCGCCGGATTTCGGCCGGGCGCGAGCCATCCGTCCTGCGGCAGGGTCGGCTCGATGCCCGGTGACGATCCCCATGATCTCGCCCGCTTCGTCGATGCCCAGGCGCCGGTGATCGGGCAGGTTTTCGCCGAACTCGCGGCCGGGCGGAAACGAACGCACTGGATGTGGTTCGTCTTTCCCCAGTTGCGCGGGCTCGGCCGCTCGCTGGCGGCGGCGCATTACGGCATCGGCTCGATGGCGGAAGCCCGCGCCTACATGGCGCATCCGCTGCTTGGCGCCCGCCTGCGCGAGGCCGCCGCGCTCGTGCTGGCGGCCAAAGCCGATTCGCCGGAGGCGATCTTCGGCCCGATCGATGCGCTGAAGTTCCGCTCTTCGATGAGCCTGTTCGCGCTGGCGTGCGGCGACGAAATCTGCCAGGCGAATCTCGACCGCTGGTACGACGGACAGCCCGATCCCGAGACGGTTCGGCGGCTTGGGGCGGCGCCGTTCAGGTCCTGATCACGCCCTTGGTCGCAATCACGTTGGCATAGAGCCGCCGGTCGCCGGTCTGGACGATCACGAAACTGTCCCGCGCGGCGGCGTAGAAGCCATGGCGATCCAGTGTGCCCATCCGTTCGGCGCCCACCCCGGCCCCGGCCGCGATCTGCCGGAACTCCGCCACCGCCGGAGGCACGGCCGCCGCGTCGCCGACGACCTGCATGGTCAGCAGCGGCAAGGGGATGAAATCATCGACCGGCAGGACGCTCAGCACCGCCCGGAACACCGTCCCGGCCTCGAGGCCCGGCATGGCGACCAGGCGCCTCGCACAGGTGGCGGCGGGAAAATTCGCGTCGACGATGGCGATCGTGTCGCCATGGCCCATCGCCCGCAACGCATGCAGAAGATCGGCGGTGAGGATGGGATCGATACCGTGCAGCATGGGCGCTCCTTCATGTGTCGCGGGTCAGTAGGTCGAGAATGGCCTGGCGGGTCGGCAGGGAGGGCTGCGCGCCGGTCCGTGTCGCGGCGAGCGCGCCGGCCGCATTGCCGAAACGGACAGCCTCCTCGATCGAGCCGCCCGCCTCGAGCGAGGCAGCCAGCGCGCCGGCGAAGGCGTCGCCGCAGGCGGTGGTATCGACCACCGGAACCCGATGCGGCTCAACCCGGCTACCCGCCTTGCCCGCGTGCCATACCACGCCAGCGGCGCCGAGGGTGACAATGGCCGCCTGCCGTCCGGCGGCAAGGCGGTGGGCCATCTCGGCCGGTGCGGCATCCGGAGAATCGGCGCCCAGGAGGGCTGCCGCTTCGGTTTCGTTGACCACGAGAATGTCGGTTTCAGCCAGGAGATCGGCCCGCGTGGCCGGATCGAGCCGGTCCACCGGCGAGGCGTTGAGCACCGTCCGCCCGCCGGCGGCCCTCATTCGTCGCGCCGCCGCCAGAACGGTTTCCACGGGCACCTCCAGCTGGGCCAGCAGCAGCCCTGCCGGCACCGGATCGGGCAGGCGCTCCGGCCGCAGATCCTGGTTCGCGCCCGGGACGACGACGATGCGGTTCTGCCCGCCTTCCTCCACGGTGATGAGCGCGACCCCGCTCGCCGCGTCGACGCGGCGCAGAAGGGAGAGATCGATGCCTTCCGCGGCGAGCGTCGCGTGGAGGGCATCGCCATGGGCGTCGCGGCCGAGGCAGGTGGCGAAGGCGACCGTTGCGCCCGCCCGCCGCGCGGCGACTGCCTGGTTCGCCCCCTTGCCGCCCGGATAAGTCGCGTAATCGAGGCCCATGACGGTTTCGCCCGCATCCGGGGCGCGCCGTGTCCGCACCACGAGATCCATATTCGCGCTGCCGACGACGAGCATGGGCTCCGTTCCTCCGTATCGCACCGGAATCCCGCGGCGGCGGGTTCGACCCGACTTCTGCGGGCTTCGGCGCCGCAAGTCAAAATGCCGGATGCCGGCGCGGCGCCGCCTTCCCGGCGGGCGGGGTGTCAGGCGATCGATTCTCCGTGCAGCACCTCATCCAGGCCCTGCCGTTCCTCGTCACGGGTCACACGCAGGCCGACCAGGCGCTGCGTGGCGAACAGGATGCCGGCGGTGACGACGCCGCAATAGATCATCGTCGCCGCCACGCCGAGCGCCTGGATCGCCAGCTGGTGCAGTCCGGGTTCGACCGCGCCGCCCGAAAGCGGGCCGAAGGCGAGCACGCCGGTGGCCAGCGTGCCGAGAATGCCCGCGACACCATGCACACCGAAAGCATCGAGCGAATCATCGTAGCGAAGGCGGATTTTCACGACGGTGACGGCCCAGAAACAGACCACGCCAGCCGCAAGCCCGAGCAGCAGTGCCGGGCCGGGAAGCAGGAAGCCCGCCGCCGGGGTGATGGCCACAAGGCCGGCCACGGCACCGGAAATCGCGCCCAGCACCGTGGGACGGCCGAGATGCGCCCATTCGACCGCGGTCCAGGACAGGGTCGCTCCCGCCGCGGCCATCTGGGTGACCAGCACTGCCATGCCGGCATTCGGATTGGCGCCGCCGGCGCCGCCGGAATTGAAGCCCAGCCAGCCGACCCACAACAGCGAGGCGCCCATCACCGCATAGGACAGGTTCCAGGGCATCATGTTGTCCTGTCCGAAACCGAGGCGGCGGCCGAGATAGAGCGCGCAGACGAGGCCGGCAATGCCGGAATTCACCTCGACGACCGTGCCGCCCGCGTAGTCGGCGATGCCGAGCCGGTAGAGCCAGCCTGCGGGACTCCAGACCCAGTGGGCGATTGGCGCGTAAACCAGCAGCGACCATGCGGCCATCACGATCAGCAGGGCGGAAAACTTCATCCGCTCGGCGAAGCTGCCGGTGATCACGGCCGGGGTGATGATCGCGAAGGTGAGCTGGAACATGACGAACACGCTCTCCGGCACCCGCAGATGCACGGCGTCGGGTAGCCCCGTGCCGAGGGTGAAGGGCAGGTTCCAGTCACGCGCCAGGTTTTCCAGCAGGACATCGCCCAGCCCGCCGACGAAGCCGTTGCCGTTGGAAAAGGCCAGGCTGTAGCCGACCACGAGCCACAGGACGGAAACGACCGCGCAGATGACGACGCTCTGCATCATGATCGAAAGCACGTTCTTCTTGCGGACCATGCCGCCGTAGAACAGCACGAGGCCGGGAATGGTCATCAGCAGCACCAGGACCGAACTGACCAACATCCAGGCAGTATCGCCCGCGCTCAAACCCGATTCTGCCGCTTTTGCAGGCAAACAGATGCCGGCAAGCGGGAGCGAGAGGGCTCCCACCGTCCATAAACGTCGCGTCATGGCGACCCGCTCCTTCTTGTTCCGCCCGTTATCCGATGCGGCTGATCCGTGTGACATCGGGCAGTTAGCAGGAATTGTGCCAAAACCTCGGGCGCTGGCCGGGCCGTCAGGCAGGATCGGGGATGAACTTCCATAAGCACGTCATTCCGGCACATGGCCGGTGGCGATCGCCCTTCGCGACCTCGTTGCAGCCTGTCCTGGATTACGCCGAAATCATCGTCCGGACTCGGCCCGAACCTTGTTTCGCCACGATTCCGCGCTGTAGGGTCCGACAGCCGGAAACGCTCCGGCGCGGGAAGGAGCATTCAATGACGGATTGGAAGCGCAGGCGGCGGCAAGCGACCACGCTGGGGCTGATTGCGGCAATGACGGTGACGCTGGCCGGGTGCGGCGCGGATGCCGGCAATCGCATGAGCGGCGGGGCTGCCGGCGGGGCCGCCACGGGCGCGACCTTCGGCCTGATCGGCGGGCCGATCGGCGTTCTCGTCGGCGGTGCCGTTGGAGGCGGCATTGGCGCTCTCACCGCCGCGAACACGACGCCGAAGCAGGTGAATCTCGGCAATCCGCCCTGGGCCGGCGGCGCGGCGGCGCCGACCACGAACGAAGCCGGGCCAGGGCCGGCCAATGCGGCACCGCAGCAACTGGCGCCGGCGCCTATGTCTTCCTCTCGTGGCTACACGAGCGGTACGGGAAGCGATACCGGCTATGGCGGGAACAGCAGCGTTCAGGCGCAGCCGCTCGCCCCGCCGGGCTGACCTCGCGCGGCCGCGCGGTCAGGCGCTGCCGTTGACGTATTCCCGCAGGCTGCGCACTTCGTGCGTCTGCGTCTCGATCAGCGACTTCACCACGTCGCCGATACTGACGACACCGACCAGCTTGCCCCCGTCGACGATGGGCAGATGGCGGAAACGCCCGTCGGTCATCAGGTTTTCCGCCTCGAAAACCGTGGTCGACGGCGTCGCCGTGGTGGGGGCGCGGGTCATCAGCTGGCTCGCCTCCATCTCCAGCGTCGCGGCGCCGTTCGCCGCCAGGCTTCTGACCACGTCGCGCTCCGAGAGAATCCCGAGCAGGTCGCTGTTCGGCGACTGCACGACCACAGCGCCGATGCGCTTCTCCGCCAGCACGACGACCACCTCGCGGATACGCGCCTCAGGCGGCACCGAGATCAGCGCGGTGGGTTTCCGTTTCAGTATCGCAGCCATCGTTGTCATCGCAAACCTCCCGAGGACGCCCTCGCCGCACGACGGCGCGGCGGACAGGCTCATTCCAGACCAGACTATGTCGGCGGTTTCGCCCAGATCAACACAAATGGTTCATCTCGCCGGATTTTCATCATCCCGTGCGGCGCGTCCGGCCGCAACCCACGCCTCCTGAGCCGCGACGATGGCGAGTTCGTCCGTTCCGAGGGCGGCGGTGATGCGGAGCAGTTCCGTCGTTGCTGCCGCGGCGGCGGTCAGGGCCGCGTCAAGCCGACGCGACGGCAGGTAATGGGCCATGAACAGGGCGGCGAAGGCATCGCCTGCGCCGGAGAACCGCCCGGCGAGGCGGGGCACGGAGATCTGCCGGCGCCCATCCGGGTCGATGGCGAGGATGTCGAGCATGCCGGGCGCCGTATCCGCGCCGGCGAAACCGGTCAGGACGACCAGCCTCGTGCCAAGCGCCTCCATGGCGGCGAAGGCGCTGGACCTGTCCGTGGGGGTGGTGCCGGCAAGAATGCCGAGCTCGAAGGCGTTCGGCAGCGCGATATCGGCGCGCGGCACCAGGGTTTCGCGGATCGCGGCGATCAGCGGCGGCGGCACGTAGGCGCGCCCGTCATCGCCGATGACCGGATCGCAGACATAGAGCGCCGCCGGATTCGCCGCCCGCGCCCGGCTGACGGCCTCGCCCACCACGGGAACCGCGGCCGCGGCGCCGAGATATCCGGACAGCACCGCCTCGCACCGCGCGAAGGCGCCGCGCGCGGCGAGCCCGTCCAGCAGGGCGGCAAGCCGCGCCGGCTTCACCGGGCCACCCTCGGCGCCGCCATGGCCGGGATGATGCGACAGCAGGACCGTCGGCAGCGGCCAGACCTCGTGGCCATGCCGCGCCAGGATGAAGGCCGCGCCGGCATTGCCGACCGCGCCGTTGAGCACCTGTGACTGGATCGAGAGAATCGCCATGGCCCGGTTTGGCGGCAGGGCGCGCGGCCTGGCAAGGGCCGACGGTTGCATGCCCGCCTTCCCTGCGCCATCTCACCGGGCAAACGTCTTCATTCATTGTCGAAAGGTCTTGCCGTGGCGCGTATTCCCAAGCTTTTTCAGCCGGTCAGCTTCCGCAGCGTCGAGGCGCGCAACCGCATCGTTGTCTCGCCGATGTGCCAGTACAGCGCGATCGACGGCCTCGGGCAGGACTGGCACATCCAGAATCTCGGCGCCAAGGCGATGGGCGGCGCCGGCATCGTCTTCACCGAGGCGACGCATGTCTCGCCCGCGGCGCGGATCACCGCCCATTGCCTCGGCCTCTGGAATGACGGGCACGAGGCATTCATGAAGCGCCTCGTCGCGCTGATCGAATACGGCGGCGCGGTGCCGGCGATCCAGATCGCCCATGCCGGCCGCAAGGCAAGCCAGACCCAGCCCTGGAAGGGCGACGGGTTCGTGGCGCCCGATGCGGCGGATGGCTGGCTGCCGGTGGCGCCGAGTCCGCTGCCCTTCGCGCCTGATCGCCCCGCTCCGCACGAACTCACCGCCGGCGAGATCGCCGCCATCGTGGGCGATTTCGCCGCGACCACGGCCCGCGCCCGCAGCGCCGGGTTCCGCATCGTCGAGCTTCACGCGGCGCATGGCTATCTGCTGCACCAGTTCCTCTCGCCGGTCAGCAATCATCGCACCGACGCCTATGGCGGCGATCTCGCCAACCGCGCGCGGATCGTGATGGAGGCGATCGACGCTATGCGGGCGGAATGGCCGGACGACCTGCCCTTCTTCGTGCGCCTGTCCTGCACCGACTGGATCGAGGGCGGTTTCGACGCCGACCAGGCGGTGACGCTGTGCCGCTGGCTCGCCGCCCGCGGCGATGTCGACCTGATCGACAGTTCGACCGGCGGAATTTCGCCGCAGCAGAGGATTCCCTCGATCCACCCCGGCTACCAGGTGCCGTTCGCCGAGCGCATCCGCCGCGAGGCCGGGATCGCGACCGGCGCGGTCGGCATGATCCGCGAGCCCGAGCTTGCGGCCGAGATCGTCGCCAACGAGCGGGCGGATCTCGTCTTCCTCGCCCGTGCCCTGCTGGCCGACCCGGCATGGCCGATCCGCGCGGCGCAGCATTTCGGCCTGCCGGTTGATCTCGTGCCGCAATATCAGCGGGCTCTCGTCTGACCTTCGGCCGGGTCGCGCCAGCGTCACGAAGGTCTTGACGCGGCGCGAATCGGCCCTTTAAGAACAGATGTTAGCGTTTTGTTCCCAAAAGCGTCCTGTCGGCCCCGGCCATTGCGGCGCATTCGGGGCAAGAAGCCGGAGAATGCCCGATGCTCACCCGCAAGCAACACGAACTGCTGGTCTATATCGATCAGCATCTGCGCCGGACGGGCTGCTCCCCGAGTTTCGAGGAGATGAAGGAGGCGCTCGACCTCAAGTCGAAATCGGGCATTCACCGGCTGATCGGCGCGCTGGAGGAACGCGGGTTCCTGCGCCGGCACAAGCACCGCGCGCGGGCGCTGGAAGTGCTGCGCCTGCCCTCGGATGCCGCGGCGGACCGGCCGGATACGGGCTTCGCGCCCAATGTGATCCGGGGCGATTTCACCGCCCGCCTGCAGGGCGCGCGCGCGGCCGATCCGGCGGCGGCCATCACCCTGCCGCTGTACGGGCGGATCGCCGCCGGCCAGCCGATCGAGGCGCTGCGCGAGCACCAGGCCGAAATCGAGATTCCCGCCTCGCTCGTGGGTCCGGGCGAGCACTACGCGCTCGAGGTGGCCGGCGATTCGATGGTTGATGCCGGGATCCTCGATGGCGACACCGCCATCATCCGCCGGGGTGAGACCGCCGAGACGGGGCAGATCGTCGTGGCGCTGATCGACGATGTCGAGGTGACGCTCAAGCGGCTGCGCCGGCGCGGCAACTCGACGGCGCTGGAACCGGCCAACCCGCGCTACGAGATCCGCATCTTCCCGGCCGAGCGGGTGAAGGTCCAGGGGCGGCTGGTCGCGCTGTTCCGGCGCTACTGAGCCGGCCCCACCCCCCTTTGACCCGCCGGCCAACCGGGCCGATATTGCGCGCATGAGCGTGTGGGGGAAGATCATCGGCGGCGTCGCGGGGTTCGCCGTCGGCGGGCCGTTCGGCGCCGTGGCCGGCGCCGCGCTGGGCCAT
>NZ_AFPR01000468.1:0-3078 GCF_000219295.1 Acidiphilium sp. PM | reverse complement strand
CGACATCCCCTACGGCCCGCATGAGCGCGAACGCTTCGACCTCTTCGCCGCCCCCGGTGCCGCGGCGACCCTGCTCTACCTGCACGCCGGCTACTGGCAGGGGCGCGACAAGGCGCAGTTCCGCTTCCTCGCGCCGCCCTTCGTCGATGCCGGCTTCAACGTCGCGCTGGCGAACTACCCGCTCTGCCCCGATGCCAGCCTCGCCGCGCTGACCGACTCGGTGCGCCGCGCCGTCCCCGCCGTCCTGCGCGCCGCCGGCACCGGCGGCCTCGTCGCCATCGGCCATTCCGCCGGCGCCCATCTCGCCGCCGAACTCGCGCTGACCGACTGGGACGGGCCGAGCCCGATCACCGCCGTCGTCGGCCTCAGCGGCGTCTACGATCTCGATCCGCTGCGCGCCACACCGCTGAACGACCGCCTCGGGCTCGACGCCGCCGCCGCCCGCGCCGCCTCGCCGGTGCATCGCGTGAAGCCGCGCATGCCGCCGGCGATCTTCGCCGTCGGCGGCGACGAAACCCCCGCCTTCCGGGCGCAGACCGGCGCGATGCACGCGGCCTGGCGCGCCACCGGCAACATCGCCCGCGAGATCATCGTTCCCGGTGCCGATCATTTCTCTCTCCTGCGCCACCTGGCCGATCCCGCGTCGCCGCTCTTCGCCGCCATCGCCCCGCTCGCCGCCCCGCGCCGCTGATCCGCCCCGCCGCGCAATGATCGAGATCAATGCGCCGCCCGCCGTCCCCTGTCGTCTTTCCGGCCTCATGCTTTCGGGGAATGTCCAATGATGAGAGCCGATCTCCTGGCCGAGGCGCCACCAGCCGATGACGGCCGCGCGCCCTGGTCTCACGCCGAGTTCGAGGCGAAGCTGCGCGAGGCCGGCAGCGCCTACCACATCCACCATCCGTTCAACGTGATGCTCAACACCGGCAAGGCGACGCCGGAGCAGATCCGCATGTGGGTCGCCAACCGCTTCTATTACCAGATCGCGATCCCGGTGAAGGACGCGGCGATCCTCTCCAACTGCCCCGACCGCGAGATCCGCCGCGGCTGGATCCGCCGCCTCCTCGACCATGACGGGTTCGACTACGAACTGCCCGACGGCTCGCGCCTGCGCGACGAGGGCGGCATCGAGGCCTGGCTCCGCCTCGGCATCGCCACCGGCCTCGCGCGCGAGGAGATGCTCGACCTGCGCCACCTCTTGCCCGGCGTGCGCTTCGCGGTCGACGCCTATGTCAATTTCGCCCGCCGCGCGCCCTGGCAGGAGGCCGTCTGCTCCTCGCTGACCGAGCTTTTCGCGCCGGACATCCATCGCCAGCGCCTCGCCACCTGGCCCGGACACTACCCCTGGATCGAGAGCGAGGGGCTCGACTATTTCCGCAACCGCACCAGCCAGGCCCCGCGCGACGTCGTCCACGGCCTGCGGATCACGCTCGCCCATTTCGCGACCCGGCCGATGCAGGAGCGCGCCCTGCAGATCCTCAAGTTCAAGCTGGACATTCTGTGGACGATGAACGACGAGATGGGACGACATTACGGCGTCGCCGCCTGACCGCCCGGGTCCACCGCCCGGCGCCGGCCGCGCCGCCCGCCCGCAAGCCAGCCGGAGACCGTGCAGATGCCGAGCGACAGGCCCCACAACCTCGCGGACAGGGTCCGCCTGCGCGCCGAGGCGCTGCTCGCCGCCGGCTGGGGCCGGCTGACCAAGGTCACGTTCGACTGGCGCCGTTCCGACGGCCGCTGGCAGACCCTCACCCGCGAGGTCTACGACGTCGGCAACGGCGCGGCGATCCTGCTCTACGATCCCGCCCGCCGCACCGTCATCCTGGTCCGGCAGTTCCGCTATCCCGCCTTCGCCGAGAGCGGCGACGGCCTCGTGCTCGAAGCCATCGCCGGCAAGCTCGACGCCGCCCACCCCGAGGCCCGCATCATCGCCGAGACCGAGGAGGAAACCGGCTACCGCATCGCCGGCATCCGCCCCGTCTTCAGCGCCTACATGAGCCCCGGCGCGCTCACCGAGAAACTCTTCTTCTTCGTCGCCCGCTACACCCCGGCCGACCGCGTCGCCCCCGGCGGCGGCTGCCCCGAGGAGGGCGAGGACATCGAGACCGTCGAACTCGACATCGACGACGCGCTGCGCCGCATCGAAACCGGCGAGATCCACGACGCCAAGGCGATCATGCTGCTGCACTACGCCGCCCTGCACCTCTTCCCGCCCGCCGCCCCGCGCCAGGAGCCCTCGCCATGACCCGCCCGTTCCGCCTTGTCGACGTGTTCGGCACCGCCCCCTTCACCGGCAACCCGCTCGCCGTGATCGCCGATGCCGACGGCCTGTCCACCGCCGAGATGCAGGCGATCACACGCTGGCTCAACCTGTCGGAAACCACCTTCCTGCTCCCGCCCGCCGACCCCGCCGCCGATTACCGCGTCCGCATCTTTTCCCTCTCGCGCGAACTCCCCTTCGCCGGCCACCCGACGCTCGGCACCGCCCATGCCTGGGTGGAGGCCGGCGGCGTCCCGAAGCGGAACGGCGTCATCGTGCAGGAATGCGGCGCCGGCCTCGTCACCATCCGCCGCGATGCCGACCGTCTCGCCTTCGCCGCGCCGCCGCTGCTGCGCGGCGGCCCGCCCGACGAGGCGGACATCGCCGAGGTCGCCGCCGTGCTGCGCATCGACCGCGCCGCCATCGTCGATGCCGCCTGGGTGGACAACGGCCCCGGCTGGATCTGCGCGATGCTCGCCTCCGCCGCCGAGGTGCTGGCGATCGAGCCGGCGCGCCACCATGGCCGGCCCATCGATATCGGCGTGGTCGGCCCGCACGAACCCGGCGGTGCCGCCGCGTTCGAGATCCGCGCCCTCTTCACCAACCCGGAAGGCGTGCTGGTCGAGGACCCGGTCACCGGCAGCCTCAACGCCTCGGTCGGCCAGTGGCTGTTCGCCAGCGGCCGTGCGAATGGCGCCTATGTCGCGGCGCAGGGCACCCGGCTCGGCCGCGCCGGCCGCGTCCATGTCGAGCAGGACGCGGCGGGCCAGGTCTGGGTCGGCGGCGCCGTCCGCACCCTGTTCGCCGGCCACGCGCTCTGA
>NZ_AFPR01000469.1:0-12895 GCF_000219295.1 Acidiphilium sp. PM | reverse complement strand
ACGGCGGCCGCGGCACATGTCGCCGTGAACGCGCTGATCGCGGGCGCGGTGTCGCGCGGGATGCGCTGCGTCGAGATCGTGACCGGCCACGGACGCCGGACCGGTGGCGAAGGTGTGCTGCGACGCGAAGTGCCGATCTGGCTCAACGACCAGCCCCTGCGCCCGATGATCCTGGCGGTCTGCCATCCGCATGCGGCCAATCAGGGCGCGCTGCGGGTGCTGCTGCGGCGCCTGCGGTCGTGAGGCGGGGCAGATGACGCCGTTCGGCGCCCGGCTGCGCGCGCTGCGGGCCGAACGCAAGATGACCCTGCGCGCCATGGCCGATGGGCTCGGCGTTTCGGCCGCCTACCTCTCGGCGCTGGAACACGGCCGGCGGGGCGCCCCCTCGCCGGGACTGATTCACCAGATTTGCGAACGGCTCGACCTGATCTGGGACGAGGCGCACGAACTCGCCGATCTCGCCCGCGACTCCCGCCCGCGCATCAGCCTGCACACGGGCGGGCTGACGCCGGCGCAGACGGCGCTCGCCAACCGCTTCGCCCGGCAGTTGCGCCACCTTCCGGACGAAACGGTCGCGGCGATCGACGCGCTGCTGCGTGAAACGCCGGCCAGGCCGGCGCCTTCGCTCAGACGGTCGCGATCGGAGTGACCGGCGAACCGACGGCGCCTGGCAGCCGCAGCGGCGGCGCCGTCAGCAGAAAGCGCGTCCGGCCATGCTCGCGCAGCCAGGTGGCCAGCGGCGTCAGGTGCCACAACTCGCCGAGATGGATGCCGTTCTTGAACAGGCAGTGCTCGTGCAGCGGCAGGATCGAGCAACATTCATGCCGGGCTTCCGAGGCCGGGAAGGCCTCGACCGCGTAATTGTCGGCGATCAGGACCGCGAGGCCGCTGTCGCTGATCCATCGCAGGAGCCGTTCGTCGCGGCCATCGAGCACGGCGCAGCTTTCGTGCAGCACGGCCCGGTCGGGCGAGCGGTCCATCTCGAGCACGCGCTGGGCAAAGCCGGTATGGAGGCACACCATGTCGCCGGTCTCGATCGCGATCCGGTCGGCGTCGATCACCCGCATCAACGCGTCATATCCGACCAGAACGCGGGCATCGCCGTAATGGGCGCGCAGGTCGATCATCACGCCCCTGCCCTGCACCCCGTGCGCCGCCATCCGCTCGATGCCCAGGGCGCCGGCGTGGGACGTGCTGTGCAACGCCATGTCCGACTGCACGCCCGCATCCCGGGTTTCGGTCGGGCCGACGATGTCTTCGCCGGCGCGGAAGCCGTTGTAGAAGACCTTCTCGGCCACGCCGTCGCCATCGGCGTCGAACAGGCCGCCGACATGGCTGAGCGCATCCCACTGGGTCGAGTATTGCAGATGGAGAATCGCGAGATCGTCGTTGAACACGTCGGTGCGCGCGCTTTCGGCGCCTGTGAGCGTGCAGTTGAAATTGGGGCGGTCGCCCCGCAGAGTCGGGCGCAGGACCGGCGGATGACGCCGTTCGTTCAGCAGGTTGCCGCCCGGAAAATCGAGCGGCAGGCTGAGGCAGAACACGAGCCCCTCCCGGACCTCGGCCATTCCCTGGAGAACCTTTTCCCGGGTGATCAGGTTGAGACGCCCCCGTTGATCGTCGGGTCCGAAATCGCCCCAGTTCGATCCCTCCGGCCGATGGCGCCAGCGCGGTTCCGTCATGTCATCCTCCCTATGCAATCCGAATGGCCGACCATGAACATCCGGCGCGGCCCATCATGCATGCCCGGACGATCCTGTCAGCACTCTTGCCGATCAGCGCACCGTGCGGCACGATCGGGCCGCAATTTGAGGAGACATCCGAATATGACGATCCATAAGGGGGCCTGTTTCTGCGGTGCCGTCGAAATCGAGGTCAGCGGGGAGCCGGAAGGCATGGGCATCTGCCATTGCCGCTCCTGCCGCTCCTGGTCCGGCGGGCCGGTCAACGCGTTCAGCCTCTGGAAGCCTGAAGCCGTGACGGTCACGAAGGGCGAGGAAAACATCGCCACCTTCGCCAAGACCCCGATGAGCGAGCGCAAGTTCTGCAAGCTGTGCGGCGGCCACATCATGGCGGACCATCCGCCTCTCGGCCTGGTCGATGTGTTTTCGGCAACGATTCCGACGCTCGAGCACAAACCCGCGCTGCATGTGAACTACAGCGAGACCGTGCTGCCCATTCGGGACGGCCTGCCGAAATTTGCCGATTTTCCGGCGGAATTCGGAGGCTCCGGCAACATCATCGCCGAGTGACCGATTGCCGTGGGGCCGGCGCGACCGGCCCCCTCAGTTCACGGTAGCGGATTAAAAGCGGAAGACGCGCAGGACGCTCGGCCCGCCGGAAAACTTTCCGCGCGCCATCTGGAAGCGCAGATAGAGGTAGGCGGCCACCCCGAACACAAACAGCAGCGGCAAGGTGAACACGGCCAGCCAGAACACAATGGCGGCAAATCCCAGCATCAGGCCGAACGCCGCAACGCGCAGCGCAATGACCGCCAGCGATGGATACCGCCCTGGCGGATCGCGAAATTCGCCGGAAATCGTCATATCGATGGTCGGAGCATGGTGCTGCGTCATAGCGCTAAGGTGGCGCGGCAGACGCCTTTCGGCAAGCGCAATCGGCTCACAATGACATGAAGGATTGGCAATCGTCGCAATGACGTGACCGGCAGAGACATTGGTCCATCAAGAGGCCGGCTTGTGCGCCGCGGGGGCGCCTCACCGCCGTTCCGCCCTGGCCCGCGAAATCAAGGCCTCAATACAATGCGACATATGACGGCGCTGCCGGCCTGCTTTCGGCAGGCAGACGAAACCCTGCGATCCATCCCGGCATTTCCTCCGCCCGCATCGGACGAGCGATGCCGTACCCCTGGCCGAACTCGGCGCCAAAGCGACGAGCCATGTCGATGAGTGCGGACGTTTCCAACCCTTCGACCGTCACCGGGATATCCAGCCGCCGCGCAAGTTCCACCAGCGCCTCGACCAGTTTCATGGAACGATGGTCATTCTCGGATATGCCCCGGACCAGGCCCTGATCGATCTTCACCATGTCAAAAGGAAGGTTCCGAAGCCGCATCAAACTGCCGTAACCCGCTCCCAGATCATCCAGCGCCAATTGCACTCCGGCACGATGCAGGGCTTCGATCGCCCGGAGGCCCGCATCGCCACCGCCGATTTCCTGGTCTTCCAGCAGTTCGAGCGTCAGATCTTTCGGATCGAAATCGTGCGTCTCAAGCGCCGCCCGGATCCATCCCGAACAATCGGGATTGCGGAGAGACGTCGGCGGCAGGTTCACCGAAAGATCGACCACGATGCCGAGGCTGCGATACTCTCGAACCGCCTTCATCGCCATATGCATGCCCTCGATGAAAAGCCTGTCGAGATCCTGCTGGCTCAGGATCGGCAGGAACTGGCCCGGGCTGATCAACTGCCCTCCCGGAAGTTCCAGCCGTGCCAAGGCCTCGACCTTGACCACCCGCCCCGTTCGCAGGTCGACGATCGGCTGCATGAACATCTGCAAGCCCCCGTCGAACAGACGGCTCCGCCACCTCTGGCGGTCGGCGGCAGGGAGGAGCGCCAGCGACTCATCGCGCGCCTGCTCAATGCCGCGTGCGGCGATCAGGCCGAGCGCCTCCAGGGAGTCGCGCAATACCGGCGCAGAGAACTGATTGGCTATCCGGCCGTAAAGAACCAGAATGGCACGCACACGACCGCCGGTCTCCGTGATCGGCAGCGCCGCGGCGCTTTGAATTCCCGCCTCGGCGAGGGGCCTGTCATTTGCGTCAGTGTCACGAGCGCCAAGGAACTCCTCCGCCGCGCCATGGACCGGCTCTCCTGAAAGCCAGGCCTCGGCAATGGGATGCCCATCGAGTTCCTTGAGGCTGCGCCCGTCCAGACGCAGCCGCGGTTGCCGTTTCATGGTTGCACGATGAGCCGCGCTTTCCGCTTCGATAACGAGCAGGCCGTCGACACCTTCGGTGTATATGGCGCTGAAGGCGACGAAGGGCCAGGTTTCCATCGCGCCGATGATCGAGTCGCAGACATCGACGCCGCGCGTCTGCCCGCGCGTTTCCAAGGCCAGTGCGCCGAGTGTCCTGTGAATTTCATGGCGCAACCGCGCCGCGGCATCCTGCTGGGTTTCCATGTCGAATTCGCAACGTTGCAGGATGATGTCCAGATATATCTGGCGCTGGCTGACGCGCCCCGGAATCTGCTGGCTCAGTACCGCAATGCGCTGGTAGAGGCCGCTCGTCGCACTCGTCAGCGCACTGATATCGATCCCCAGCGCGACATGCATGCGGCCGACCCGCAACGCCTCGTCCCGATGGCGCTCGCGCGTCAATTCCGGATCGAGCAACATTGCGACATGGCGCCGGAGTCCATTTTCGAGCCTTCTGGCACGTTCTGTGCCGAGCGACTGGATGATGGGGACATTCCGCGCGTCCGCCGCGAAATCGTCGAATACTCCGGCGGCCAAATCGGGGATCAGATGATTGAGAAAGCGCCATCCCCATCCGAGCATGGCATGGTATTCCGGCGAATAGGGGTCGAGATCCCGGCGCCTGATACCGTATTGGCGTTGAATTTGGCCGAAAATGGACACCTCGGCCCGGCCGAGCAACGCCGCCGCCGATCCCGTATCGGCCGGGTAAAGGGCGCTTCCGAGAGAGAGTTTCAGGGTCTCCGCAACCCCTGCCGATATGTCGAACGGCGTTTCGACAACCGCCAGCGCCGCATCGATCCGCGCATGTATCTCGCGCTCCAGGATGCCGACATGAACGAATGCGAAGGAATCCGCGCCGACACGGGCCAGAAGCCGAGCATCCGGCAGCGCCCTGAGGCGTTCGGCAAGGGCGCGCAGAATCCTGTCGCCCGCCTTCCGGCCGTGCCTGGCATTGATTTCCGTGAAGCCCTCGATATCAATCACGATGACAGCCAGTTGGCGGCCGGGGCCGAGGGCATCGCAGAGCCCGGGGATCCGTTCCTCGAACATCGCGCGCGTGCTCAGACCCGTGGCCTCGTCCGTCGTTCGGACCCGCTCGATTGCCTCGGCGGCCCGCTGCTCGCGGCGGCGGCCTCGATCGACAAGCAGCACCAGAAGCGCCATAACCCCGACAAAGAGCGCCTCGACGGCCCAGCGGAGACGACCTGTCCGGACCCAATCGTCGAAGACGACATTTCGGGGCCAGCCCGCGGCAATTTCCAGCGGCAGGCCCGGCACCGGCACGATGCCGGCTTGACCGCGGACGAGAGGTCTGCCGCCTGCCTTCCCGGCAACGCCCGTGTCCCGCTTGTTAAATTCGCTGAAATCGAGCCGGCCGGATCGCCAGGTGGCAAGCTCCCTGTGGTTTCTCAAATCGATCACGGAGAGCGCAAGCGGTGTGCGCAAGCGGTTCGGAAAGGCGAAAAGCCGATCGAGCCTGTAGGGTGTGCCAACGAAATACCGCGTTCGCCCGTCTGGACCCGATGCGCGATACCGCATCGTTATGGCGTAACTATGCACACGGGAGGCAAAGCGCGGCCGCCCCAGCAGATATCCGGCATGGGCTGGCAGGGGTGTGAACCCCGATGCCATCGTGATCGGTCGCTTCGGTTGCCTGATCGTCGACCAGATGATGCGGTTACCGTCCGGCGACTGCACGTTGAACGCATAAAGGCTCGGATGCAGTGCCATGAAGCGGAAAAGAGCGTGCATCGTTCGCGGCGATGGAGATATCGTCCCGTCCGGCTGCGGGGCAAGAAGGCTGATCGCGATGAATTCCAGTTCGGTAAACTGGTTGAACAGGCGCCGCGCGATCGTGCCTGCATATTCCGTCGCGACCGTCTTTGCCTGCGCCCGGATGCCGTTCGCAACATCCTCGAATTCGAACCGCTCGAATGCGCCACAGATCAGAACGACGAGTGCGACAGCAATCCAGAGAAAGCCAACCGCGCCCCTCGACCAGGCGGCCTTGTTAGTACGCATGCATCACAAACTTCCCGATATCGGGGTTATTCTGATCGAAAAATATTAATGCGTAGTATAGGCAGGTATGCTGCCTTTTCCGGTCCCTGGTTCGGCGGCGGCGGGGATTGGTACCCGCCGAAAGGCCTGGCACCGCCGGTCATGAAATCTGCCGTTGATGTCCGCCGTCGCCCGGACCGTTCACGGTCTGGCGGCACGGGCGGCCTGCCGCCTCAATGCGTGACGTAGAGGTAGCCCGAGACGCTGAGCAGCGAGAGCACCGTGGAAGCGAGAATGACCTTCGATGTCATTCCCGCCTCCCGCCGATAGTACTCGGCCAGCATGAAAGGCCCGGTGCCGGTCGGCAATGCCGCCAGAAGGACTGCCGTATGCGAGAGAGCGGCCGGCAGTTCGAATACGAAACTGGCCAATACCCAGGTCAGCGCCGGCTGGAGGACCAGCTTGAATCCGACGAGCAGGCAGGCGGGCGCCGCATCTGGCTTCGTATCCCGCTGCTCCGCAAGGAAAAGGCCAAGCGCCACCAAAGCGCACGGTGACGCCGCGCCGCCCAGCAGTTTCAGGAACGTCTCGGCGGCGGATGGAATTGCAAGCCCGGCGATCGGCACGACGGCGCCGGCCACCGGTGCGACCAGAAGAGGATTCCGCCCGAGCGACCGCACGACTTTCAGGACCATGCGGGCCGGGCGCTGCTCCGTTTGCAGGCCGATTTCGATCAGCACGATCGCGGCTCCGAACAGGACGCAGACGGTGATCATCGTCGCGACCAGGGTCGGCCCGAGCGCATTGCGGCCGATGGCGACCGCCACCAGCGGAAACCCGATGAAGCCGACATTCGCATAGCCCGCATTGAGTCCGTCGATCACCGCATCGGCCAGATGCAATGGCCGCTTCAGGCTCACCAGGACCGTCAACGCGAAGACGGCAAGGCATCCGAGTGCGAACACGGCGATAAAGCCCGGCTGCCAGATCTCCGACAAACGGGCATGCGCGACGATATCGAACAGCAGCGCCGGCAATGCGAGATACACGACGAAGCGGTTGAGTTCGGTCGTCGCATTCGAACCGAGCACGGCGAGGCGCCGCGCCAGCCAGCCGGCGAAGATCAAGGCAAAGACCGGGATGACGATGATGAGGGTCGACAGCATGGCGGGCATGTAGACTCATCGATTGATACTGTCTAATACCGATTAACGTCCCGATTGATGCTTATTCGGTATCATGCCCGATATCCGCCAGCTGCGTTACTTCATCGCACTCGCCGAGACGCTCCATTTCGGGCGCGCAGCGGAGCGGTTGAACCTTACCCAACCGCCGCTCAGCAGGCAGATCATGGCCCTTGAGAAGGATCTTGGGGTGCGGCTCGTCGATCGGCATTCCCGCCATGTGCGCCTGACGCAAGCGGGCCTTCGTTTTGTTGCCGAGGCGCGCGAGATCGTGACCCTCTTCGATCGGGCGTGTCGCAACGCACGCCGCGCGGCTTCCGGCGAAATCGGCGAACTCTCCCTCGGCTTCATGATGCATGCCGCCCAAACCATCGTTCCGAAACTGGCCCGCCGGGTCATGACCGACCTGCCGGGCGTGGAATTGCGTTTGCGGGAGGTGATGCCGAACATATTGGTCAGCGATCTGATGGCGGGGCAACTCGACCTCGGCGTCATGTTTCCGCCGCCGCCGGTGCGCGGGCTCGAAGTCCGGCCGGTTTATCGGGAGCGGCTTTGCGTCGTCCTTCAGGCCGGGCATGAACTGGCGGCGCGGAGCCTGATCTGCCGCGACGATCTGGTAAACCTGCCGCTGATCCTCACGCCCGCCGAAACCGCGCCCGCCTTGCGCAACGTGATTGAAGAGTATTGCCACGCGGGGGGATTCAGACCGACGATCCGGGTAGAGACCCAGTTGCAGACGACAATCGTCAGCCTCGCGGCCGAAGGGATCGGCGCCGGCCTCGTGCCGGTTTCGGTGAGCAGACTGGCCCCTTCGGGCGTGCAGTTCTGTGAATTGGAGGAGGCGCCGACGATTGATCACGTCCTTGCCTGGTGTGCGGCCAACATGAATCCGAGCCTGAAACTGTTCCTGGCGATGACTTTCCCCGAATCAGGTGATCCGGCCATCCATCGTTGAGAGGCTACAATCGCCCCTGCCGGCACAAAGGCGGATGTCGAGGCATCTTCCGACCGGTTCGAATGTCGTGCGTTGTGGCCTGGATGTCCCGTCATGCCGGCAGAACGATTGCCGGACTGAAGGCGCGGCCGCGACCTGGCGCCCTGGCCTATTGTTCGCCGGGCGCCACTGCGGAATAATGTTTCGCGGCCTGTGTATCACCGAACACGGCGCCATACACGACAGCCGCGATAAAACTCGTGGAAATCACGAGCACGATGGCGATCCCGAATAACTGTCCCCGCGACAGACGCTGCATGATGGGCTGAATTATAACGTCAGTCCTTTCCGATCAGACAGTCCCCGGGCAATCACATCTTGATCATCCACGACATGCTGGCCGACAGCACCGTCGAACGGGCTTCGCCCGCCCGAAATTCCATTCCGCCAGACAGCCACAAGCGCAAATGCGCCAATGCATGTCACGGAATGCATTCCGGATACCATCAGCACTCCCGGCAGCGGACCGGACCGCTCCAGCCGCGGTCACACGTCGAGATTGGCGACCTTGAGCGCATTGCCGACGATGAATTCCCGGCGCGGTTCGACGACATCGCCCATCAGGGTCGAGAAGATCTGGTCGCTGTCCTCGGCGTCGCCAATCCGCACCTGCAGCAGGCGGCGGGTCGTGGGATCGAGCGTGGTCTGCCAGAGCTGGTCGGGATTCATCTCGCCCAGCCCCTTGAACCGCTGGATCGACAATCCCTTGCGCCCGATGCCGAACAGGGTTTCGATCAGGCTGGACGGGCCGCGGACCGGCTGCGCCGCGGTTCCGTGCGCCAGTTGCGGCGCGGTCGCGAAGCGCGCCTCGAGGCGGCCGGACCGCTCGGCGAGCCAGCGCGCATCGGATGAGCGCAGCATCGCGAGATCGATCGTGTGCCGCTCGGCAACGCCGCGCACGGTCCGCGCCATGGTGACACCCTGGGCATCCACCGCGACCATCCAGCCGCGTTCGTTCGGCAGCGAAATCGCATCGAGCCGCGCCGCGAGCACGGGCGCCAGATCGCCGGCGGCCTCGGGCGTCGCCCCGAGCAGTCCGGCGATGGCGGCCTGTTCGACATAGGCCACCGGAATATCCCGCGCGAGATCGGCGATCCGCCGCGCCGCCTCGCGCATGAACGGCAGTTCGGCCGCGAGGTCCACACCCTCGATCGCCACCTCGGCCAGCGCGCGCTCGAAGAGGTAGGCCTCCATCGCGTCGTCGTCCTTCAGGTAGCGCTCCTCGTTCCCGCGCTTGACGCGATAGAGCGGCGGCTGCGCGATATAGAGGTGCCCGCGCTCGATCAGCTCGCGCATCTGGCGGAAGAAGAAGGTGAGCAGCAGCGTGCGGATATGCGAGCCGTCGACATCCGCGTCGGTCATGATGACGATGCGGTGATAGCGCAGCTTCGAGATGTCGAACCCGCCCTGCTCCGGCTCGGCCGGGCCGATGCCGGTGCCGAGGGCGGTGATCAGGGTGCCGATTTCCGCGGAACCCAGCATCCGGTCGAACCGCGCCCGCTCGACATTGAGGATCTTGCCCTTCAGCGGCAGGATCGCCTGGGTCTTGCGGTCGCGCCCCTGCTTGGCCGAGCCGCCCGCCGAGTCACCCTCGACGATGAAGATTTCCGACTTCGCCGGGTCGCGTTCCTGGCAGTCGGCCAGCTTGCCGGGCAGGGTCGAGATGTCGAGCACGCCCTTGCGGCGGGTGAGTTCGCGGGCCTTGCGCGCCGCCTCGCGGGCGGAGGCGGCGTCCATCACCTTCTGGGCGATCAGCCTGCCTTCCTTCGGGTGCGTCTCGAACCAGTGTTCCAGCGCATCCGCCACCGCCGCCTGCACCAGCGGCTGCACCTCGGAGGAGACGAGCTTGTCCTTGGTCTGCGACGAGAATTTCGGGTCCGGCACCTTCACCGAAAGCACCGCCGTCAGCCCCTCGCGCATGTCCTCGCCGGAGAGCGAGAGGCTGTCCTTCTTGCCGAGGCTCTCCGCGTATTTGGAAACCACGCGCGTCAGCGCCGAGCGGAAGCCGGCGAGATGGGTGCCGCCGTCGCGCTGGACGATGTTGTTGGTGAAGCAGAGCATCGTCTCGTGATAGGTGTCGTTCCAGGCGAGCGCGAACTCGACCTTGATGCCGCCGGGCGCATCGTCCTTGAACGCGGTAACCGGCGGCGAGAACAGCTGTGTCTTCGCGCGGTCGAGCCAGGAGACGAATTCGACGAGGCCGCCCTCGTAGCGGAAATGCGCCTCCTGCACGGCGCTGTGCCGCTCGTCGCGCAGGTTGATCGTCAGGCCGGAATTGAGGAAGGCAAGCTCCCGCAGCCGCCGCTCGTAGATCGCGAAATCGAACTCGGTGCGGGTGAAGGTCGCGGCCGAGGGCCTGAACGTGACCGAGGTGCCGGTGCCGTGCTCCGACGCGCCGACCACCGCGAGCGGCGCCACCGTGTCGCCGTTCTCGAAGCGGATGAGGTGCTCCTTGCCGTCCCGCCAGATCCGCACCTCCATCCATTCCGACAGCGCGTTCACCACCGCCGCGCCAACGCCGTGCAGCCCGCCGGACACCTTGTAGGAATTCTGGTTGAACTTGCCGCCGGCGTGCAACCGCGTCAGCACCACCTCGGCCGCCGAAATCCCCTCTTCGGGATGAATGTCGGTCGGGATGCCGCGGCCATTGTCGGTCACCGTCATCGAGCCGTCGCCGTTGAGCACGACATCGACCCGGTCGGCAAAGCCGGCCTGCGCCTCGTCCACCGCGTTGTCGATGATCTCGAAGCCCATGTGGTGCAGGCCGGATCCGTCATCGGTGTCGCCGATATACATGCCGGGCCGCTTGCGCACCGCATCGAGGCCGCGCAGCACGCTGATCGAGGCGGCGTCATAGACGCCGTCGGGCGCGGCGGCCGGGTCTTCGGAAGCGGGTACGGCGGTCGAATCGGCGGTGCTGGTCATGCCGGTCAAGCACTCCATTGGGCGGGAAATCTGACCTTACTCATAGCAGAGCCGGCCCCGATTGCCTAATCGCGCGCGGGCATGGCCGGGCGGCGCGCGGGGGCAAAAATGCCAGACGGTCTGTAAGCCGGGTTCTGTCCACACCCTCGCGGATGCTGGACGGCCATTCATCTGGGACACGCATCGCTGCGTGCCTCGCGCGACCAACCCGGGCGACGAGGCGGAATCCCTCCGCGGCCATGATCGCTCATGCCGCCGGTCGCCCCTATTCGGTCTTGCTCCCGGTGGGGTTTTCCCTGCCGCCCCCGTTGCCGGCGGCGCGGTGCGCTCTTACCGCACCTTTTCACCCTTGCCGGCAGGCCGAGGCGTACCGGCGGTATGTTTTCTGTGGCACTTTCCCTGGGGTCGCCCCCGCCGGCCGTTAGCCGGCACCGTCATTCCATGGAGCCCGGACTTTCCTCCGCGCCGCGAGCGGCACGGCGGCCGTCCAACCGTCTGGCCCGCGCTTCTTGGGCGATCGCCAGCGCCCGGTCAATGGGCGCCGAACAGGGCGCGGATCGCCGCGGCGCGGGCGCGCGTGCCGGCATCCGCCACACCATCGACCCGTTCGGGCCGGAACCGCCGCTGGAACGCGGCCACGACCGCGGCGCGGTCGAGCGCCACGTCATAGCCGATCGCGGCGAGATCGGCGGCGAGATCGTCGCCCGCGGCACCCGCCGCCGCCGACCACAGGCCGATCCCCGCGGCGGCGAGTTGCGGCCAGGGAAACAGCTCGCCAGGGTCCTGCTTGCGGTCCGGCGCGATGTCCGAATGGCCGACCACGTTCCGCGGCGGGATCGGATGGCGGCCGAGAATGCCAAGGCAAAGCTCGATGACCGCCGCGACCTGTTGCGGCGGGAACGGGACATAACCCCATTCATGGCCGGGATTGACGATCTCGATGCCGATCGACCGGTCGTTCAGCCCGCGCGCGCCGCGCCAGAAGCTGATCCCGGCATGCCAGGCGCGGTCCCGCTCTGGGACCAGCGCGTGAAGGCCGCCCGCCTCGTCGACGACATAGTGCGCCGAAACCTTCGCCGCCGGGTCGCAGAGCCGTTCGATCGCGGCCGCCGCGCTGCGCATGCCGGTATAGTGGAGCACCAGGTGATCGACCGGCATTCCCGCCGGCCGCGCGTCCCGGTTGGGCGAGATCACGCGCCGCGCTCGCGCTTGATGGCGTCCCAGGCGGCGTTGATCCGGGCGACGCGTTCGGTCGCGCGGGCGATGAACTCCGCCGGCACGCCGCGCGCGGCAAGCTGGTCCGGATGGTTCTCGCGCATCAGGGCCTTCCAGTGGGCGCGGATCGCCTCGGTGCTGGATGTGCGGGCGATGCCCAGCACCTGATACGGATCCTCACCGAGATTGCCGCCCGAAGGGTTCGCCGCCCGGGCGCGGGCCGCCTCGCCCAGGCCGAACAGCGCGCCGATCCGCGCCAGCATGTCGGCTTCGCGCGCGTTCACCGGCCCGTCCGCCCGGGCGATGGCGAACAGCGCGCCGAGCACCTGCTCGAGGGCAAGGCGGTTGTCGGCGAAGCTCTCGCCGAGCTGGCGCGCATAGGGCTCGAAGCCGGACGCATCCTCGCGCGCCTGGTCGAACAGGTGCCCGATCGTCGGGATCGCCGCATCCTCGATGCGGAACTGCCGCTTGAACGCGTCGATCTCGGCGCGGACCACCGGCCCGTCGCATTTCGCGAGCTTGGCGGCGAGAACGGTGGCGCCGATGGCGAACACCTGTTCGCGCCGGCCGAGCAGGGCGGCAAAGCGGGCGGAGTCGAGCGGCAGGCGCGGCCGAGCCGGGCGCCGAGCGAGCC
>NZ_AFPR01000470.1:0-6272 GCF_000219295.1 Acidiphilium sp. PM | reverse complement strand
ACGACCAATATGCCAAGCCCGATGACGAGCGCTTTCAGCCCCCGCAGATTCTGCGCGCCAGCCTCGCGTGCCGGCCTTGGCCGGATTGGTGTATCCTGCATCCGTGAACTCCGAACCCAACTCCGATTCCCATGCAACCCCGCCCGCCGGCATGGCGCCGCCCGACGCCCCATCCTACGGGAGCGGGCCGTTCCGCGCCACGGAGGCCGATGGCGGCGAGCGGCTGGACCGGTTTCTCGCCTCCCGCCTGAGCGAGATGTCGCGCTCGCGGCTGAAGGCGCTGATCGAGGCGGGGACCGTCACGTGCGATGGCGCCGTGATCAGGCTGCCATCGGCCGCGGTGCGGCCCGGCGCGATCTACACCGTGGCGCTGCCGCCCGCCATCCCGGCGGCGCCGCAGGGCCAGGCGCTCGACCTCACCGTATTGTATGAGGACTCCGACCTGATCGTGATCGACAAGCCGGCGGGCCTCGTCGTCCATCCCGCGCCGGGCAATCCGGACGGCACGCTGGTCAACGCGCTCATCGCCCATTGCGGCGACAGCCTGGCCGGAATCGGCGGCGAGCGGCGCCCCGGCATCGTCCACCGGCTCGACAAGGACACCTCCGGCGTGATGGTCGCCGCCAAGACCGAACTCGCCCTCAACGCGCTCTCCGCCGCCTTCGCCGCGCGCGATCTCGACCGCGAATATCTCGCCCTGTGCTGGGGGGCGCCGCAGCCCGCCGAGGGCGAGATCGAGGGCCCGATCGGCCGCGACCCGCGCGACCGCAAGCGGATGGCCGTCGTCGCCCGCGGCGGCAAGCCGGCGCTGACGCATTACCGCACGCTGCGCCGCTTCGGCCTGGGCGCGACGCTCCTCGCCTGCCGGCTGGCGACGGGCCGGACCCACCAGATCCGCGTGCATCTCGCCAGCCGCGGCCATCCGCTGGTGGGCGATCCCGTCTATCTGCGTCGCCGGCCGACCGCGGCATCGCAGATGCAGCAACCTCAACGCGATTTTCTTCTGGACTTTCCGCGCCAGGCGCTACATGCTGCCACGCTTGGGTTCGCCCACCCGCGCAGCGGCGCGAAGCTGCGGTTCGAGGCCGCGCCTCCGGCCGATCTTGCAACATTGCTGTCACATCTGGGTGCTATTACTCCCCCGACATGACTGCAATACTGGACTGGTATGGTCCTTTTTGTTGACAATCCGCCGATCAGCGTGGTAGACAGGTCACAGTCAAGAGCGGAGTCAAGTGGATCCGCGATCTTTCCCGCCCGTTACCGCCTTTTCAGGGGTTCTCGCGGGACCGTGATACGGCAAGATCGCTGACCTGTGTATACTCCGCGGTGAAGGGACCGGCATCACAAGGGTCTGGATTTTCCACATCCGAATCCATGTCCGGCCCGTAGAGAAGACGAAAGGAGCTACCCATGGCCTCTGGAGTCAGTACGATGGCCCCGAGCGAAGGCAACCTCGCCCGGTATCTGCAGGAAATCCGCAAGTTCCCGATGCTCTCCCCGGAGGAAGAGGACCGGCTCGCCCGCGCCTGGCGGGACAATGAAGACCAGGCGGCCGCCCACAAGCTCGTCACCTCGCATCTGCGTCTCGTGGCCAAGATCGCCATGGGCTATCGCGGGTATGGCCTGCCGCTCGGCGAACTCATCTCCGAAGGCAATGTCGGCATGATGCAGGCGGTCAAGCGGTTCGACCCGGAACGCGGCTTCCGCCTCGCCACCTACGCGATGTGGTGGATCCGCGCCGCCATCCAGGAATACATCCTGCATTCCTGGTCGCTGGTGAAGATGGGCACGACCGCCGCGCAGAAGAAGCTGTTCTTCAACCTGCGCCGCCTCAAGGGGCAGATGCAGGCCATCGAGGATGGCGACATGCAGCCCGAACAGGTGGAAAAGATCGCCCGCGTGCTCGGCGTTCCCGAGCAGGACGTGGTGAGCATGAACCGCCGGCTGACCGCGCCCGACCACAGCCTCAACGCGCCGATCCGCATGGATGGCGAGGGCGAGTGGCAGGACTGGCTCGTCGACGATGCCGACAGCCAGGAAGAGGCGATCGGCGATCATGAGGAGATGACCGGCCGCCGCGCCCTTCTCGCCACCGCGCTGAAGACGCTGAACGACCGCGAGCGGCACATCCTCATCCAGCGCCGCCTGAAGGACGACCCGACGACGCTCGAGGACCTCTCGCAGCAATACAACATCTCGCGCGAGCGGGTCCGCCAGATCGAGGTGCGCGCCTTCGAGAAGCTGCAGAAATCGATGAAGGCGCAGGTGGCGGAACAGCGCGCCGAGCAGCGCCAGGCGCTGGCCGATCGCGCCGTCGCCTGATCCATAAAGCGGTTTTCCAGCCCCTGCGCCCGCCCCGGGCGCAGGGTTTTTTCTGCCCGAAGCTCAGGCGGCGACCCGCCAGACCTCGCCGTGCTCCTCCGCCTGCGCCTCGGCGCGCAGCTTGAGCAGATGGGCGAGAACGTTGCGTTCGGCGGCGATCTTCAGCATCGGGTCCTGCTTCGCGTAGAGCCGGGCGGCGATGTCCGTCACCGTCGCCGGTCCGGCGCGCAGCGCCTCCAGAATCGCCGCCTCGCGCCGCTGCCGGTGCGCCAGCATCTCCCGCACCAGCTCGCGCGGCCGCTCCAGCGCCGGGCCATGCCCCGGCAGGTAGAGCACCTCGGTCCGGCCGAGCAGGCGTTCCAGGCTCGCGTAATAGGCCTTCATGTCGCCATCCGGCGGGTTCACGATCGACGACGACCACGACATCACGTGATCGGCGCTGAACAGGATCTCGCCCACCCCCGGCACCTGAAAGGCGAAGGCCAGGTGGTCGCTGGCATGGCCGGGCGTGTGCAGCGCCGTCAGCCCCGCGACGACATCCCCCTCGCCGATCGGCCGGTCCGGCCGGAACATCGCGGTCGCCGGGCGATGGAAGCCGTAGGTCGGCGCGCCGGTGGCCGATTGCAGCCCGGCCGTCGCGCCCAGATGGTCGCGATGCGTGTGCGACAGCACGATGCGCCGGATCGGCACGCCCGCCGCCGCCTCGATCACGTCGCCGACATGGATCGGGTCGTCGGGGCCCGGATCGAGCACGGTCAGCCCGTCCTCGCCCTCGATCAGCCAGGTGTTGGTGCCATGATAGGTCATCACCCCGGGATTGCGGGCCACCACGCGGCGAATGCCGGGCAGCACCTGATGCGGAACGCCGCGGCGCGGCTCCGCCTCGGTCAGGAACGGCACGCGTTCACCGGGCCCGGCGCCCGTCCTCCGGTTTCAACTCTGCGGAAATTGTCCATGCGCCGAGCTTAGACCGGCGCCGCGGCCCTTGACCAGCGCCGCGCCGCCCCCTTGACGCGGCGCGCCACACCCGATGATCTCGCCGCGCACGCCCGCGCCGGCAAGGCGGCGGGGTCGGATCATCACACGGGAGGAGACGCGCATGCCGCAACACGATCTGGAAGCCCTCTGGGAAGCGCATTGCCGCTACGAATTCGAGACCCGCGACGTCGATGCCACCATGGCCACGATGGTCGCCGACCCCTATGTCAACCACATCCCGACCATGACCGGCGGCGTCGGCCATGACCACCTCAAGCGCTTCTACAAATACCATTTCATCGGCGCCAACCCGCCGGATACCGAAATGGTGCCGGTCAGCCGCACCGTGGGCGCCAGCAGCATCGTCGACGAGATGATCTTCCGCTTCACCCACACCTCGGAAATCGACTGGATGCTGCCCGGCATCCCGCCGACCGGCCGGCGCGTCGAGATCCCGCTCGTCGCGATCGTCCGGTTCGAGGGCGACAAGCTGGTTCACGAACACATCTACTGGGACCAGGCCTCGGTGCTCGTGCAACTCGGCCTGCTCGACCCGGCGGGGCTGCCGGTCGCCGGCGCCGAGACCGCGCGAAAGGTGCTGGACAAGACGCTGCCGAGCAACACGCTGATGAGGGCCTGGGCCTCCAGCGAGGGCCGCCCGATCTGAGCGGCCCGCCCGGGGCGCCTCAGTGCAGCAGGCGGGAGCCGGAAAGCCGGCCCAGCTGTTCACGCCTGAGCCGCGCGACGATGTGGCACAGATCGCTGAAGCTCTCGATCGCCGCCATGCGGTCGAAGCCGATGACGATGCCGAACTCGTCCTCGGCCTCGACGATCAGGCTCAGCGTCGTGATCGAATCCCAGGCGCGCACCGTGCGTGTCGATGCGCGCGCGATCTCGGTCGGCGCGAGATCGGGGAACAGGCGCGCGAAGATCATCCCGACACGCGCCGAAACATCGTCAGCCTGATCTGCCATTCGCACGTGCATCTCCCTCTCCGATCGCGCCGCAAGCCGGCCGGCGCGATGTGCCAGCCCCCGTCAGCCGCGGGAAGCGGCAGGCCGGCGCCGCGACGTTCACATTCGTTCGCGCCGCCGGCGAACCGCGCCGGCAGGACGTCGATGCCACGAACATGGAAAACTTGAATGTGATGGGCATCATAGCCACCAACCGAAGCGGACCGACGACGTGCCGCGAGCCTGGCCAGCTTGCGCCGGCGGCCCGTCAGAACAGTTCGATCTCCCCCGCGGCGGGCAGCGGCACGACATCCTTGGCGCCGCTGAGCCGCTCGGCCAGGGTGCCCAGCACGACGGCGCGCGCCGCCCGCGAAGGATCGACCAGCCAGGTCTCCGGCAGGCCCCGGCGCAGATGCTCCATGAAGGTGCGCAACCCCTGCAGCCTCTGGGTGAGGATGTCGAGCATCTGGGCTTCCTGCCGGCACAGGCTGCTCTCCGGCGAGGCGACGAGCGCCGGGCTGAGGACCTCCTGCATCCGTTCGGCATAGGCGCCGAGATCGACCAGTTCGGCCTCGATGATCGCGAACAGCTCGTTCATCGTCATGCCGGTCGGAATGTCATTCATCGTCTCGTCCGGGAGGGCGTGGCTGATGTCGGATGCGGCCATGGCGGGGGGATTCCGTTCAGAACAGTTCGACCGCCCCGCTCGGCGGCGGCGCTCTCAGGGTGCGCAGGTCGGGCTCGGCCCTCAGCAGGGCGGGCTGGTCGGCGGCCAGGAGCGTCTGCCGCGCCCTGCCGGAGACCGGCCAGAACTGGATCCGCCGCCCCCGCTCCCCGCGCAGGCTGCCGCCGACGATTTCGATTCCCTCGGCGGCGAGGAACCGCTCGGCGAAATCGGCGTTGAGCCGGCCGATATCGGTCAGCCCCTTCATCAGGCAGGCCCCGCCGAACAGCTTCGCCTTCAGCCGGTCGCGGCGGGCGCCGTGGCGAAGCAGGTCGTTGATCAGGAGTTCCATCGCATAGGCGCCATAGCGCATCGCGGCGCCGCCGCCGCCGGCCTGCGCATGGGCATCGCCGGGCAGGAGGAAATGATTCATCCCGCCCACGGACGCGCCCGGATCCCAGAGGCAGGCGGCGACGCACGATCCGAGAATCGTGCACAGGACGGCTTCCGGATCGTGTTCGACCCGATGCTCGCCCTGCACGATGTTGATGCGGCGAGCATAGTCCGGTGATGCGGCGGCAACCGGCGTCACGTCAGCGTCCCGAGCACGGCTTCGATCTTCTCCTTCAGGGACTCGGTCGTGAACGGCTTGATGAGGTAATTGTTCACGCCGTGCTCGACGGCGGTCATCACCATCTGCTTGTCCGCGCGGCCGGTGAGCATGATGAAGGCGGTCTTGCTGATCGGCCCGTGCGCGCGCACCGCCCGCAGCAGGCTGAGCCCGTTGAATTTGGGCATGTTGTAGTCCGAGATCACGAGATGGATCGGCGTCTTGCGCGTCAGCAGCAGCTTCAGCGCCTCCTCGCCATCCTCGGCCTCGACGATTTCGCCGATTCCGAGCGCTTCGAGCCCGACCCGCGCGAGGCTGCGTATTGTCTGCTGATCGTCGACGACAAGAACGGTCAACGAGCTGGCCAAAGGCATCAGACTGCCTCCCTGTAAGTAAGATTCGTGCTCTTGATGATCTGGTCGGCGATCGCCGGCAGCGGCAACTGCCGCTCCACCGCGCCGATCTCGAACGCCGCCTTCGGCATGCCGTAGACGATCGACGAGGCCTCGTCCTGCCCGATCGTCTCGGCACCGCTCTGGCGCATGGCGGCCAGCCCCTCGGCGCCATCCCGGCCCATTCCGGTGAGGATGACCCCCAGGGCCCGCCCCTTCATGACGCGGGCGAACGAGCCGAACAGCACGTCCACCGAGGGGCGGTGGCCGCTGACCCGCTCGCCCTGATGGAGCCGGCAATGCAACCGGCCGGACCCCGCGACGCCGGCGATTTCGAGATGGGCGTCACC
>NZ_AFPR01000471.1:0-5686 GCF_000219295.1 Acidiphilium sp. PM | reverse complement strand
GCTGATCAACGCGCCGCGCCTGCTGCTGGCCGACGAACCCACCGGCAATCTCGACACGAGGACGTCGCACGAGATCATGGAAACGCTGGCGGCGCTCAACCGCGAGCGGGGCACGACGATCCTCGTCGTCACCCACGAGCCGGACATCGCCGCCTATGCCGATCGGGTGCTGACGATGCGCGATGGGCGGATCGTCGGCGACGAGCGGCGGGAAAAGGCGCGGGGTGAAGCGGCGCCGGCGGTGGCAGAGGCCGCGCCAGACGCCGCGCCCAATGAAACGCCGGATGCCGCGCCGGCGCGGCGGCGCGCCGGCATCGCCTGGGCGTTCGGCGCCATGATCGTCGGCGCCGCGGTGCAGGCGCTGGCCCGCAACCGGCTGCGCTCGGCGCTGACCATGCTCGGCGTGTTCATCGGCGTCGCCGCGCTGATCACCATGGTCGCGGTGGGCCAGGGCGCGAACCAGGCGATCCGCAAGCAGATCGAGAGCCTCGGGACCAACCTGCTCGTGGTGCTGCCCGGGGCGACGACGGCCGGCGGCGCGCGGGCGGGGTTCGGCAGCGCCTCGACCATCACGGTGGACGACGCGCGGGCGATCCTGCGGGAAGACCCGGCGGTGAGCCGGATCGGCTATCTCATCCGCGCCGCCGGACAGGTGCGCTATGCGAGCCAGAACTGGACCACGGCGATCGCCGGCGTCAGCATCGACTATCCGGCGATGACCAACTGGCGCGTCGCCGAGGGGCGGCCGATCGGCGCGCAGGACGAGAGGAACGGCGCGCTGGTCGGGCTGATCGGCCAGACCGTGCGCCAGCAGCTCTTCGCCCCCGGCGAGGACCCGGTGGGGGCGACGATCCTGGTGAAGGGCACGCCGATCCGGGTGATCGGCGTGCTGGCGGGCAAGGGGCAGACGGCGTTCGGCACCGATCAGGACGATATCGTGATGCTGCCCTTCAGCACCGCCGAGCAGCGGGTGCTCGGCACCGCGACGCCCAGCCGGCAGGATGCGCCGCTGAACTGGGCCTATCCGGCCTGGCCCAACCCCTACGGCCTGCAACTGCGGCTGACCGGGTACGTGAACCAGCTGTTCGCCCAGGCGGTCTCGCCGGACGCGGTGGCGGAGGCGATGGAGCAGATCAGCGGCACGCTGTCGGTGCGCCACCGCATCCAGCCGAACGGGCTCAAGGATTTCTCGGTGCGCAATCTCAGCCAGATCGCCGCGGCGGCGCAGGGGTCGAGCCGGATCATGTCGCTGCTGCTGGCCATCGTCGCCTCGATCTCGCTGCTGGTGGGCGGCATCGGGATCATGAACATCCTGCTCGTGTCGGTGACGGAGCGGACCCGCGAGATCGGGCTGCGGATGGCGATCGGGGCGCGGCGGCTGCATGTGCTGCTGCAGTTCCTGGCCGAATCGGTGTTCCTCAGCGTCACCGGCGGGCTTGGCGGGATCGTGCTCGGGGTCGCGCTGTCCGGCGGGATCACGCTGTTCGCGGGCTGGCCGGCGCCGGTTTCGCTGCTGGCGGTGGCGGGCGGATTCCTGTTCTCGGTCGCGGTGGGCGTGGCGTTCGGGTTCTACCCGGCGCGGAAGGCGGCGCGGCTCGATCCGATCGAGGCGCTGCGCTACGAGTGACGCCGGCCGGCCACGGGGCCGCGTGCAAAACCCGGCCGCCTCGCCTATCCTTCCGCCATGAGATGCAGGATTCGATACGGGCGGGCACGGCCGGGGCAGCGACGCGGCCGGCAGGCGGCGTACCTTCTCCGCCGCGGCCGCTGAGCGCAAGGTCCGCGCCATGCACGGCGACCTCTTCGGATCATGGCAGCCGGCCGCGACGGTGGCGATCTTCGCGCTGACCTACGCCGGGGTGGCGCTGGGCCGGCTGCCGTTCTTCCGGCTCGACCGCGCGGGGATCGCCTTCGTCGGCGCGGTGCTGATGGTCGCGAGCGGGGCGCTGACGCTCCGGCAGGCGGTCGCCGCGATCGATTTCGACACGATCGCGCTGCTGCTCGGCATGATGATCCTTGCCGCGGCGCTGCGCCGGGCCGGGTTCTTCGAGCGGATCACCGGGGCGGTGCTCTCGCGCGCCTCCGGCACCGATGCGCTGCTGGCGCTCACCGTCGCGATGGCCGGGCTGCTCTCGGCGGTGCTGGTCAACGACACGGTCTGCGTCGTGCTCACGCCGCTGGTGCTCGAAGCGTGCCGGGCGGGGCGGAAACAGCCCCTGCCCTATCTCGTCGCGCTGGCGACCGCCTCGAATGTCGGGTCGGTGGCGACGATCACCGGCAACCCGCAGAACATGATCATCGGCAGCCTCTCCGGCATCGGCTATGCCGCGTTCGCCGGCGCGCTGGTGCCGGTCGCGCTGCTCGGTCTGCCGATCGTCTTCCTCGTCATCCGGCTGCTGCATCGCGCGGGCTTCGAGGCGCTGACGGTGCCGGCGGCATCCGCCGCGCGGCGCCGGCCGCATGGCGGGCTCATCGGCAAGTCGGTCGTGCTGCTGGTGCTGTTCGTCATCGCCTGCCTCGGCGGCATGCGCCCGGCGGAGGCGGCGCTGGTGGCCGCCGCGCTGATCATGCTGACGCCGGGGGTGAAGAGCCAGCGCCTGCTCGCCGGCGTCGACTGGTCGCTGCTGCTGATGTTCGCGGGGCTGTTCGTCGTCGTCGCCGCGTTGCAGCGCGAGGTGATCGGCGCGGCGGTGATCGGGCGCGTCGCAGCCCTGCATCCGGGCCGGCCGGCGGTGCTGGTGCCGCTCACCGCGATCCTGTCGAACCTGGTCAGCAACGTGCCGGCGGTGCTGGTGCTGCGCCCCTTCATCGCCCATCTCGCCGACCCGCGGCAGGCGTGGCTCATCGTCGCCATGGCGTCCACCCTCGCGGGCAACCTGACGCTGCCGGGATCGGTGGCGAATCTCATCGTCGCCGAGCGGGCGCGCGCCGCCGGCGTGCGGATCGGCTTCGGCGACTATCTGAAGTTCGGCCTGCCCATCACGGTTCTCACGATCGCGCTCGGCACCGCCTGGCTCGTCGGCCTCGGCTAGGCGGTTCGGGCGCGGATTGACAGGCCGGACCCGGCATCGCAAACACGTCCCGCGCGGTCCGGCCGCGCCGGCGATGGGGTTCGCCGTGAACCGCCCGCGGGGCTGATGACTCCTGTTTCGATCCGTCAACCGCGGAGGGACAGGCGCGCGCGTTTTCGACATTTCCGATCCGGCCATGGCCGGCAGGCTTCCGCCCTGCCCCGCCGCCATCCCCTCGACATTCCCGACATTTCCGCCACAACAAGAAGGCGTTTCATGATCAAGACACTTGCGGCCATCGCCTTTTTCGGCTCGCTCGGCTGCTGGGCGCGCTACGGCCAGACCATCTTCATGCAGAACCTGTTCGGGCGCGGCTTTCCCGTCGCCGTGCTCAGCATCAACGTGCTCGGCTCGTTCCTGATCGGCTTTCTCTTCGTGCTCACCGCCGAGCGCGTCGCCATCGATCCGGCGATCCGCACCGGCGTGCTCACCGGCTTTCTCGGCGGCTACACGACATTCTCGACCTTCGAGCTCGAAACGCTCATGCTGGTGGAGAACGGGGAGATCGTGAAGTCGGCGCTTTACGTGCTGCTGTCGGTCGTGCTCGGGTTCATCGGCGCCGTTCTCGGCGTCTACATCGCAAGGAATGTCTGACATGGAAGAACAGGTCACGCTGGTGCGCATCGCGCTGAGCGAAACCGATCACGGGCGGCGACGCCACCTGATGGAGGACATCCTGACGCGGCTGCGCGACGATTTCGATCTCGACGGCGTGTCGGTATTCCGGGGCATCGCGGGGATGAACGGGCAGAAGATCATCCATGCCGCCGACCTGCTGCATTTCGATGTCGACCTGCCGCTGATGATCGAGATCTGCTGCGCGCCGGACACCGCGATATCGGTGATCGATTCGCTCGCGGATCTGGTGCCGGACGGCCACATCATTTCCTGGCCCGCCACCCGCCATCGCCGCGCGTAGCGCGAAGCGGGGCGCTCCCGCCTCCCCCGCTTGATCGACGTCAATGATGGGGGAGCGCGCGGCGGCTAGGGTTCCGGCCGGTGATGCGTGCGGAGGCGCGGCATGGAACCTGTCGCCGGCGGGGTGGCGCTGCCGGACGAGGAGCGGGCGGCGCCGGTCGCGCTGGTGGGGCGCGGCCTGGCCAAGATCTACCGGATGGGCGCGGTCGAGGTGCCGGCGCTGCGCGATGTCGACCTCACGCTCCGCGAGGGCGAGCTGGTCGTGCTGCTCGGCCCCTCGGGCAGCGGGAAATCCACGCTGCTCAACATCCTCGGCGGGCTCGACACGCCTTCGGCCGGCGAGGTGCTGTTCCGCGGCCAGCCGATCGCGCAGGGCGGCGAGCGGGGGCTGACCCGCTACCGGCGCCGGCATGTCGGCTTCGTCTTCCAGTTCTACAACCTCATCGCCAGCCTCACCGCGCGGGAGAATGTCGCGCTGGTGACCGAGATCGCCGAGGCGCCGATGGCGCCGGAGGCGGCGCTGGAGCTGGTCGGCCTCGGCGACCGGCTCGATCATTTCCCCGCCCAGCTCTCCGGCGGCGAACAGCAGCGGGTGGCCATCGCCCGCGCCATCGCCAAGTCGCCGGACCTGCTGTTCTGCGACGAGCCGACCGGCGCGCTCGACAGCCGCACCGGCATTCTCGTGCTCGAGGCGATCCTGAAGGTGAACGGCGAACTCGGCACCACCACGGCGCTCATCACCCATAACGCGGTGATCGCCGACATCGCCGACCGCGTGCTGAGCTTTGCCGACGGGCGGATCGTCGGCACGCGGGTCAACCCGGTCCGGCACAGCCCGGCCAAGCTGGTGTGGTAGCGCTCGGTGTCGAGCCTCGACCGCAAGCTGCTGCGCGATCTGTGGCGGCTGCGCCTGCAGGCGCTGGCGATCGCGCTGGTGATCGCCTCCGGCGTCGCGCTGATGGTGATGGCGCTGACCACGACCGAATCGCTGGAGGCGACGACCAGCGCCTATTACGAGCGCGCGCGCTTCGCCGATGTGTTCACCCGGCTGAAGCGCGCGCCGGACTCGCTGGAGGCGCGGATCGCCGCGATTCCGGGCGTGCGGGTGGTGGAGACGCGGATCGTCGAGTCCGGTCTGCTGGATGTCGCGGGGTATCGCGAGCCGGTGGTGGCGACGCTGGTCTCGCTGCCGAAATCCGGCCCGCAGCGGCTCAACGCGCTGGTCCTGCGCGCGGGCCGGCTGCCGGCGCCGGGCCGGCTGCGCGAGGCGGTGGTCGGCGAGCCCTTCGCCGAGGCGCATCACCTGCGGCCGGGCGATACGATCGGCGCGGTGCTGCGCGGCCGGCGCGTGGCGCTGCGCATCGTCGGCACCGCGCTCAGCCCGGAATTCGTCTATGCGATTCCACCCGGCGGGCTGATGCCGGATGACCGGCGGTTCGGCGTGATCTGGATGGGGCGCGACGAGCTTGCCGCCGCCTTCGGCCTGAAGGGCGCGTTCGACGATGTCTCGCTCGCGCTCTCTCCCGGCCAGCGCCCGCAGCCGGTGATCGCCCGGCTCGACGCGCTGCTCGCCCGTTATGGCGGCACCGGCGCCTATGACCGCGCCGAACAGGTCTCGAACTGGTTCCTGAGCAACGAGATCGCGCAGCAGAAGAACATGTCGCGGCTGATGCCGGCGATCTTTCTCGGCGTCGCCG
>NZ_AFPR01000472.1:0-1870 GCF_000219295.1 Acidiphilium sp. PM | reverse complement strand
CGGGATCGGCAGGCGGAAGCCGCCCGGCACGGCGATCCGCGCGTTGAAATCGGCGAATTCGGGGAACACCGCCTCGATCGCGTCGCGGATCAGGCTGTAATCGGCCACCATCTCGCGCCAGGGCACGGTGCTGTCGGGGAGGGTGGCCATGGCGATGCCGGCGACGATCGCCGGCTCCGAGCGCAGCAGTGGCGAGGCCGGCGCGAGCTTGCCGGCCGAGGCATGCACCATCGACATCGAGTCCTCGACGGTGATGACCTGCGGCCCGCTCTCCTGGATATCCTCCTCGGTGCGGCCGAGGCAGGGCAGGATGATCGACTCCCGGCCGATCAGCAGGTGCGAGCGGTTGAGCTTGGTGGCGACATGCACGGCGAGATCGAGCCGCCGCATCGCCGCGGCGCAGGCCTCGGTATCCGGCATGGCGATGGCGAGGTTGCCGCCGAGGGCGATCAGCGCGCGGGAGTCGCCGCGCAGCATCGCCTCCATCGCAGCGACCGCGTCATGCCCGTGGGCGCGCGGCGGGGTGAAGCCGAAGCGCTGCGCGATCCGCTCCAGCATCGCCTCGCCCGGCTTCTCGGTGATCCCCACGGTGCGGTCGCCCTGCACGTTGGAATGGCCCCGCAGCGGGCAGATCCCGGCACCCGGCCGGCCGAAATTCCCGCGCAGCAGCAGCAGGTTGGCGATCTGCCGCACATTCTGCGTGCCGGTCGCGTGCTGGGTGATGCCCATGCCGTAGGTGACGATGGTCGATTTCGCCCGCGCGTAATGCCCGGCCACGGTGGCGAGATCGGCGCGCGAGAGCCCGCTCGCCGCCTCGATCCGCTCCCACGGCGTCGCCCGCAGGTCGGCGGCGAGATCGTCGAACCCGTTGGTGTGCGCCGCGATGAACGCCCGATCGAGGATGCCGGCCTCCGGCCCCGCCTCGGCGTCGAGTTCGAGCAGCGCCTTCATGATGCCCGAGAGTGCCGCGGCATCGCCGCCGACCCGCACCTTCAGGTAGGTCGAGGCGATCGGCGTCGCCCCCCGCGTCGCCATCTCGACCGCGTTCTGCGGGTCGGCGAAGCGTTCCAGCGCCCGCTCGCGCATCGGGTTGAACACGATGATCGGCACCCCGCGGCGCGCGACCTCGTGCAGCGTGCCCATCATGCGCGGATGGTTGGTGCCGGGATTGTGCCCCATCGCGATGATCAGGTCGCAATGGTCGAAATCGTCGAGCGAGACGGTGCCCTTGCCGAACCCGATCGACTGCGGCAGCCCGACGCTGGTGGCCTCGTGGCACATGTTCGAGCAGTCGGGGAAATTGTTGGTGCCGTATTCGCGGGCGAAGAGCTGGTAGAGGAACGCCGCCTCGTTCGAGGCGCGGCCGGAGGTGTAGAACTCCACCATGTCGGGGTCGGGCAGGGCGCGCAGCACCGCGCCGATGCGGGCGAAGGCGTCGTCCCAGCCGATCTCGCGATAGGTGTCGCTCGCGTGGTCATAGGCCAGCGGGTGGGTGAGCCGCCCGGCATCCTCCAGCGCGTGGTCCGACCAGCCGAGCAGCTCGCTGACCGTGTGGGTGGCGAAGAAATCGGGGCCGACGCGCTTGCGCGTCGCTTCCCAGGTCACCGCCTTGGCGCCGTTCTCGCAGAACTGGAAGGTCGAGGTGTGTTCCTTGTCCGGCCAGGCGCAGCCGGGGCAGTCGAACCCGGTGGGCTTGTTGGTGCGCAGCAGCAGGCGGGCGGCGTCGCCGGCATCCATCTGGGTGCGGATCGCCTTGGCGGTGGCGCGCAGCGCGCCCCAGCCGCCGGCCGGCGCGTCATAGCGCCGGATTCCCTTCAGGTTGTGATCGGGCACGATGCGACGTCGGGTGGTCATGGGCAGCATCTCCGCT
>NZ_AFPR01000473.1:0-2158 GCF_000219295.1 Acidiphilium sp. PM | reverse complement strand
GGGCGGGCACGCGCAGCAGCTGATCGCCGGCGCCCTCGCCAATTTCGGCGCGCTGCTCGCCGGGGATCCCACCATGCGCGCGCGCATTTCCGCCGGCGCGGGCATGGTCGTCACCCGCCTGCTGCCGGGGGCGCAGGCCGAGATCGCCGGGTTCATCGGCCGCGTGATCGGCAACTGGGACGCCGCGACGATCACCGAGCGGCTGGAACTGCGCGTCGGCAAGGACCTGCAATATATCCGCGTCAACGGCACGCTGGTCGGCTTCCTGATCGGCGGGCTGATCTTCCTTGTCCTGCATTTCGGATTTCACCAGCCGGGGTAAGCATGCACATCCACATCCAGGAATTCGCCGACAGCCCCTATCTCAAGCTGACGGCGGCCGAATTTCACGAGGCCGCCGCGCTGGCCGGCGGGATCGGCGAGGGGCATACGCTGACCGTGGGCGAGAGCGAGGCGGAGTTCGCCGCCGCGGCACCCGGGATCGAGGCGCTGATCGCCACCCCCGCCGCGATCCGCCGGCTCGACCTCTCGATCGCGCCGAAGCTGCGGCTGATCCAGTCCACCTCCGCCGGCGTCGACCCGCTCGCCCCGTTCGACATGATCCCCGACGGGGTGATGCTGCTGAACAATCGCGGCGTGCATGCCGACCGCGCCGGCGAGTTCGCGATCATGGCGATGCTGATGCTGGCGACCCACATGCCCGCCTTCGCGACCGACCAGCGGGCGCATCGCTGGCAGCGCCGGTCCTCCGGCACGGTGGCCGGCATGCGGGCGACGATCGTCGGCGTCGGCGGGCTCGGCGGCGGCGCGGCGCGGCGGGCGCGGCAGTTCGGCATCCATGTCACCGGCGTGCGCAACGGCGCCGCGCCGCACCCCGATTGCGACGCGACGCGGCCGGTCGGCGATCTCGACCTGATCCTGCCGCACACCGATTTCCTGCTGCTGACCTGCCCGCTCACCGCGGCGACGCGCAACCTGCTCGATGCGCGGCGGCTGGCGCTGCTGCCGCCGCATGCCGGGGTGATCAACATGGGCCGCGGCGCGCTGGTCGATCAGCCGGCACTCTGTGCCGCGCTGCGCGCGGGCAGCATCGCCGGCGCGGTGCTCGACGTGTTCACGACCGAGCCGGTGCCGCCGGACGATCCGGTGTGGGACACGCCGAACCTGGTCATGACGCCGCATATCTCGTCGGACGATCCGGCGCGCTACAACGCGGCGACGCTGGCCAGCTTCTTCGCCGCGTTGCGGGCGCTCGCCGCCGGGCGCGTCCCGGCCACGCTGGTCGATTTCGCGAGAGGCTACTGAGGCGCGTGGCGGGCGCCGAACAGCGCCGAGCCGACGCGCACCTCGGTCGCCCCGCAGGCGATCGCGGTCTCGAAATCGTCGGACATGCCGATCGAGCGCACCGGCAGCCCGTGCGTGTCGGCCATGGCGACGAGGGTGCGGAAATGCGGCACGGGGTCCTCGCCAAGCGGGGGAATCGCCATCAGCCCCTGCAACCGCTCGCCGAACCGGGCGCGCATCGCGCGGATGAAGCCATCCGCCTCGGCCGGGCTCACCCCGGCCTTCTGCGGCTCGTCGCCGACATTCACCTGCACCAGCAGCCGCGGCATCCGCCCGGCGCGCTCGGCCGCCGCCGCCAGCGCATCCGCCAGTTTCGGCCGGTCGAGCGAATCGATACAGTCGAACAGCGCCACCGCCTCGCGCGCCTTGTTGGTCTGCAACGGCCCGATCAGGTGCAGCGCGAGGCCCGGATGCGCCGCGCGCAGGAGCGGGAACTTCGCCGCCGCCTCCTGCACCCGGTTCTCGCCGAACACGAGTTGCCCGGCGGCGAGTGCCGCCTCGATCGCCGCGACCGGCTTGGTTTTCGACACCGCGATGAGCGTGACCGCGCGTCCCTGCGCGGCCGTGGCGATGCGCGCGCGGATGGAATCGAGGGCGGGCCTGATCGTCTCGGGGCTGATCGTCTCGGGGCTGAATTCGCTCATGGATGAACAACTGATCGCGGCGGCGCGGGCGGTCAAGCGGCGCCGTCGCTGCCGCCACCCCACGCTCTGGCTGTTCACCGATCGGGCCCGATTGCCCGACCCGCTCGGCGCGATCGCCCGCCTGCCGCCGGGACTCTCCGGCGTGGTGCTGCGCGACGATGCGGCGCCGG
>NZ_AFPR01000474.1:0-12049 GCF_000219295.1 Acidiphilium sp. PM | reverse complement strand
CCGCCATCGCCGCGATGTGCTGCGCCGCCCCGCTCAACCCCGCCTACAAGGACCAGGAATTCGAATTCTATCTCGACGACCTGAAGCCCCGCGCCGTCATCGTCGCCGCCGGCGCCGACAGCCCGGTGCGCGGCGTCGCCGCCAAACTCGGCATCCCCCTGCTCGACCTCGCCGAGGACGAGTCCGCTCCGGCCGGCGCCTTCACGCTCGACGTCTCCGCCCTGCCCGAAACCCCCGCCGCCAACCCCGGCCCGGCCGAGCCCGAGGACGAGGCGCTGGTCCTGCACACCTCCGGCACCACCGCGCGGCCCAAGATCGTCCCGCTGCGGAGCAAGAACCTCGCCGCCTCGGCGCGGCACATCGCCGCCAGCCTGGCGCTCGCGCCGGACGATCTCTGCCTCAACGTGATGCCGCTGTTCCACATCCACGGGCTGATCGCGGCCACCCTCGCCTCGCTGCGCGCCGGCGGCGCCGTCTGCTGCACGCCGGGCTTCAACGCCTTCCGCTTCTTCTCCTGGCTCGAGGAGGAAAACCCCACCTGGTACACGGCGGTGCCGACCATGCACCAGGCGATCCTGCTCCGCGCCCCCGAGGACGACGCGGTCAGGGCGCTCGCCAATCTGCGCTTCATCCGCTCCTCCTCCGCCTCGCTGCCGCCGCAGGTGATGGCGGCGCTGGAGCAGAAATTCGGCGCCCCGGTGATCGAGGCCTACGGCATGACCGAGGCGGCGCACCAGATGGCCTCCAACCCGCTGCCGCCGCGCGCCCGCAAGGCCGGCTCGGTCGGCATCGCCGCCGGCCCCGAGATCGCCATCATGGACGATGACGGCACGCTGCTGCCGCAGGGCGAAACCGGCGAGGTCGTCATCCGCGGCCCCAACGTCACCGCCGGCTACGCCGCCAACCCCGAGGCCAACGCCAAGGCCTTCACCAATGGCTGGTTCCGCACCGGCGACCAGGGCATGCTCGACGCCGAGGGCTATCTCTTCCTCACCGGCCGGCTCAAGGAGCAGATCAACCGCGGCGGCGAGAAGATCAGCCCGCTGGAGGTCGATGTCGCCCTGCTCGACCATCCGGACATCGCCGAGGTCTGCACCTTCGCCATCCCGCACGACAAGCTGGGCGAGGAGGTGGGCGCCATCGTCGTCCCCCGCGCCGGCACCGCGCCCGACCCGCAGGCGATCCGCGATTTCGCCGCCGGCCGCCTCGCCGCCTTCAAGGTGCCCCGCCGCATCCTGATCATGGAGGCGATCCCCAAGGGCCCGACCGGCAAGGTCCAGCGCGTCGGCCTCGCGTCCCGCCTCGGGATCGAGGCATGACCAGCGTCTGCGTCTTCGGCGCCGGGGCCATCGGCGGCCTCGTCGCCGCCCGGCTGCAAGCCGCCGGCACCGATGTCTCGATCGTCGCCCGCGGCCCGCACCGCGCCGCCATCGAGGCCAACGGGCTTCTGCTCCTCTCCGGCGGAGAAAGAATCCTCACCCGCCCCCGCGTGGCCGATGCCGCCGAGCTCGGCCCGCAGGATTACGTTCTCGTCACCCTCAAGGCCCAGGGCATCGAGCCCGCCTTGCCGCAGCTCCGCCACCTGATCGGCCCGCGGACCACCATCATCGCCGCGATCAACGGCATCCCCTGGTGGTACACCTACGGCCTGCCCGCGCCCTTCACCGACCGGGGCATCAAGGCGGTCGATCCCGAGGGCGCGGTCTGGGCCGCGCTGCCGCCGGCGCAGACGCTCGGCTGCATCGTCTATCCCGCCGCCGAGATCGTCGAGCCCGGCGTGGTCAACCACACCTATGGTGACCGTTTCATCCTCGGCGAGCCCGACGGCGCCCGCACCGAGCGCGCCGCCCTGATCAGCCGCCTCATGATCGACGCCGGCCTCAAGGCGCCCGTCCGTCCCCGCATCCGCGACGACATCTGGGTGAAGCTCTGGGGCAACATGGCCTTCAACCCGATCAGCGCGCTGACCGGTGCGACACTCGACGTCATCACCTCCGATCCCGGCACCCGCGCCCTCGCCCGGTCGATGATGCTGGAAGGCGCGGCCATCGCCGAGGCGCTCGGCGTCCGCTTCGCCATCGATGTCGAAAAGCGGATCGACGGCGCGGCCGAGGTCGGCGCGCACAAGACCTCCATGCTCCAGGACCTCGAGCGCGGCCGCCCGATCGAGATCGAGGCGCTGCTCGGCGCCGTGGTCGAGATGGCCGGCTGGGTCGATATCCCGGCGCCGATCTCCGCCTCGGTCCTCGCCCTCGTGCGCCAGCGTGCCAGAATCGCGGGCGTCTGATCACGCTCGCGTGAATTACGCATAAGTGAACGCACAAAGTGGCGATCTGGTAATCCGTCTCGAATATTAAACCTTCGGCGCCGAACAGTCGTCGGACCCGCCCGCGTCGCGCCCACCGCCGGCGCGGGCTCAATCAAACAATAGAGAGACGCCCAGTGACCCCAACATCATTCGCGCTCACGCAATCCGCTTACGTGCCCCTCGGCCTCGCCTTCTTCGGCCTCGGCACCGGCTACCTCATCTTCGGCCCGCAGGAACTCTTCGGCTTCCCGGCGAAATCCGAGTCCAGCGAACTCACCAACGGCTGGTGGGGCTTCTGGATGCCCGGCATGCTGCAATTCCTCTGCGGCACCTACATCCTGGTCGGCCTGACCTGGTTCAACGTCTTCGGCGTCGGCGCGAAATCCACCCCGCTCTACGCCGCCGGCATCGAAACCACCGTCTTCGGCATCCACTGGCTGGCGATGGGCCTCAGCCGCATGCGCGGCGGCTCGATCGTGCCGAACGGCTTCATGAGCGTCGCCTTCTTCCTCGTCGCCCTGCTCGGCCTCATCGTCTTCAAGACCGCCGGCGACGGCCCGGTGACGCTGCTCTTCGCCGGCCTGATGGCGGTGTATTTCTTCGAATTCTTCTACTGCTTCGACCTGTTCATGCCGCTCAGCCGCAAGGCCCTCGGCCTCGTGCACATCCTCACCGGCCTGCTGCTGATGTATCTCACCTACGGCATCGTGCTGAACCTCTCGCTCGGCTGGCACGTCTACATCTGACCCGCACGCCCAACGCCTGAGCACACGGCCGGAGTTCTGCTCCGGCCGTTCTTCATTCCGCTCCGGAGTTTTTGCTCCGGCCGTTCCTCATTCCACGCCCCAAAATCCCGCCCTCGGTTGCCCGCGCGCCGCCCCCCACCTATACGGGCTGCAAACTCCGCACGCGCACAGGAACTCCCGATGGCCAGCTACCAGTACGTCTACGTGATGAAAGACCTCACCAAGGCCTTCCCCGGCGGCCGCGAGGTCTTCAAGGGCATCACCCTCTCCTTCCTCCCCGGCGTCAAGATCGGCGTCCTCGGCGTCAACGGCGCCGGCAAGTCCACCCTGCTCAAAATCATGGCCGGCATCGAGAAGGAATTCGGCGGCGAGGCCTGGGCCGCCGAGGGCGTGCGCGTCGGCTACCTCCCGCAGGAACCGCATCTCGACCCGACGCTGACCGTCGGCGAGAACGTCGCCCTCGCCTTCGCCGACATGCGCGCCGCCCTCGCCCGCTTCAACGAGATCTCCGAAGCCTTCATGGAGCCGATGGACGACGAGAAGATGAACGCCCTTCTCGCCGAGCAGGCCACCCTCCAGGAGAAGATCGACGCCGGCGACGGCTGGGAGCTCGACCGCCAGATCGACATCGCCCTCGACGCCCTCCGCTGCCCCCCGGCCGACAGCCCCGTCACCAACCTCTCCGGCGGCGAGCGCCGCCGCGTCGCCCTCTGCCGCCTCCTCCTCGAGAAGCCCGACCTCCTGCTCCTCGACGAACCGACCAACCATCTCGACGCCGAATCCGTCGCCTGGCTCGAAAAGACCCTCCGCGCCTACGCCGGCACCGTCATCCTCGTCACCCACGACCGCTACTTCCTCGAAAACGTCACCAACTGGATCCTCGAACTCGAACGCGGCCGCGGCTACCCGTTCGAGGGCAACTACACCTCCTGGCTGGAGCAAAAGCAGAAGCGCCTCGCCCAGGAGGAAAAGGAGGAATCCGCCCGCCAGCGCGCCCTCAAGGAAGAGCGCGAATGGATCGGCGCCTCCCCCAAGGCCCGCCAGGCGAAAAACCAGGCCCGCATCAGCCGCTACGAGGAAATGCTCGCCAAATCGACCGAGCAGGTCTCCGGCGTCGCCGAAATCGTCATCCCCCCCGGCCCGCGCCTCGGCGGCACCGTCATCGAGGCCCAGGACCTCCGCAAGGGCTTCGGCGACAACCTCCTGATCGACGGCCTCTCCTTCAAGCTCCCCCCCGGCGGCATCGTCGGCGTCATCGGCCCCAACGGCGCCGGCAAGTCCACCCTCTTCAAGATGATCACCGGCGTCGAAAAACCCGACGCCGGCACCTTCACCGTCGGCGACACCGTGAAACTCGGCTATGTCGACCAGTCGCGCGACAGCCTCGACGACAACAAGACCGTCTGGGAGGAAATCTCCGGCGGCACCGACGTCATCCACCTCGGCAAGCGCACCGTCGCCTCCCGCGCCTATGTCGGCGCCTTCAACTTCAAGGGCTCCGACCAGCAGAAGAAGGTCGGCATCCTCTCCGGCGGCGAACGCAACCGCGTCCACCTCGCCAAAATGCTCAAGGGCGAACACAACGTCATCTTGTTGGACGAGCCAACAAATGATCTTGACGTCGACACCCTCCGCGCCCTGGAAGAAGCCCTCGCCGAATTCGCCGGCTGCGCCGTCATCATCTCGCACGACCGCTGGTTCCTCGACCGCCTCGCCACCCACATCCTCGCCTTCGAGGGCGACAGTCACGTCGAATGGTTCCAGGGCAACTTCCAGGACTACGAGGAAGACAAGCGACGCCGCCTCGGCGCCGACGCCACCGAACCCCACCGCATCAAATACCGCCCCCTCACCCGGTAGCCAGCGGATGCAGGGTCTTGGTTCCGGGCCCACGCAGGGGTTCCACCCCCTGCACCCCCGCCAAGGGCTGAGCCCTTGGAACCGCGCTCGCGTTTTGGTTTTGGGGAGGGCGTGTCCCTGCCTTTACCAAGGCAATTGCCCGGATGCCCTCCCCAAAAACCAAAACGAATGGATTCCAAAGGCTCCGCCTTTGGCGGGGTTCAGGGGCGGCGCCCCTGATGGGGTCCGGGGCAAGGCCCCGCCATCTCCATGACCGCCAACCCCGCCTGGCGCGTCACCACGGCGCGGCTGCGACTGGAGCCGGTGAACTGGGCGGACCGCGACGACCTGGTCGCCCTGAAAACCGACCCCCGCGCCTTCGCCATGATGCTCGGCGGCGTCCGCACCGCCGAGCAGGCCACGGCGGAACTGGCGGAAGACATCGCCGCCTGGGGCGCGCAAGGCTTCGGAATCTGGACCATCCGCGGCCAGTCCACCAACGCCTTCCTCGGCATCACCGGCCTCGCCGACCGCCCGGACGGCCGCGGCATCGCGCTCCGCTTCGCCCTATGGCCCGAAGTCCGCGGCGCCGGCCTCGCCCGCGAAGCCGCCAGCGCCGCCCTCCGCTACGGCCACGACCGTATTTCGCTCCCCCGCATCATCGCCGTCGCCCGCGCCGACAATTTCGCCTCCCGCACCGTCCTCGGCGCCATCGGCATGACCGAATCCGAATCTTTTCTCCGCAACGGCGTGCAGATGTTGGTGTATGAGAGTGTGATGTCGACATAAAACGCCGAATAATTTATTCTGCAAAATCCGCAAAGGATGCTATAAATTAAAAACGATTGAGTTTTCAATTTTTGTTTTGTATTTGATTTTATTTATGAAATCACATAGAGAGTCGTCATCAGTATTTACTATATTTATGTCTTCATATTGTATAATGTCGTAGTATAAATTTATTTTGTCATTTTCGCTTTTTAAAAATGCCCTTGCACTACATGCATATGCTATTATTTTTTCTGCGATAATAACTCTTCCTATAAATAAAATATCTGAATTTGATTTTACTGTATTTTCTATTTTCTTATTTAATGATAATAATTTTTGTTGCGGCAAATTTTTCGGATTGAAAATGCAATCATATGCAAAAAAAATTGACTCCGCATGAAGATCTAAATCATTAAATGATGTCATATTTCCATTAGTTCCAGCAAAAGAAAGAATTTTATTTGCTAAATCAGATACAGTTTTTAAATACTCAAACCATTCAGTTTTGAATCCGGTAAAGTGTCCTGAAATGTCGAAAATCAATGATTGATATGCTGTATTGTTAGACTTAATTTGCAAGCGTTGAACCAAATTATTTGATATTAAGTCAAGTAAAATAAGATAATTATGACAATCGATAAATTCATGATTAGATTCAACGATGGAGTTAATTTCTAAATTGAAATTAAGACCCTTAGAAATACTGAAATCAAAATCTAAGTATCCCGATTTTATAATAATTCGAAAATTGTCTTTTGGAACTAATGCCGCTGGAAAATATAGACTTGCAGAAAGTCGCGCTGGCTGGGATCCTGGTGGCCCAAAAAATATAATTTCACAATCAATAGGTGTTGGAAGAATTTTGAAATCAATAATTTGATTTTGATTTAATCTATCTATTGGCAAATTAATTCCGAATCGAGATTCATACGCGTTTAGTTTAACAAGATTTGTGGACTTAATACCTAGCATCATCTCCACAAAATCATCAGGATTTTCAGCCGTAATCGTTGTTTCTAATCGAAAGCGCCTATCAGCATAGCCGGCGTTTTCAAGTTGATCTTGTTTTTTCTTTCTGTAATCCGCCATACTAGGATTGATAATGCTAAAAATCGCATCGACGATCGCCTTGCCATTTGGTGAAATATCTTGACCCGAGGTTTTTGGATCAAATGTAATCCTTTTTTTCTGCGGAGATTTCGGCTGTTCCGATACAGAATGTGATCTTAGGGACTTTAATATTCTTTCAAGATTTTCGTCAAAAATATGAATTAAATAACATTTAGACAATTTAAATGAATGTGTTGCGTTGTCTTCTTCAGCGATTAAAACGAAAACAAATGACGGATCTAAACTTTTTGCTAGTCGTTCTGCCGCGGAGAGACTTAAGTCAGTGCGAATTTTATCTGAATTTAGGTGGGTCTTTATTTGGACGCGGCAACTTAAACGATTTTGTCTTTTGTCATAAGAGATTGAAGAATCCGAATCGTCAGGAGGAAGCTCTACGATAAAATCCCAGCCCATCTTGTCACGAGATGCTCTATTAGCAATCAGGCCCGCTGCAGTGCACATGGCTGCGAAAGTATGTTCGCCCCAGGCACCAAGGTTGTCAGATGAATCACCCATGACGCTCATGGAACTATAGGGGCATCAAACAGTCTGTAGGTCTAGACAAAATCGACGAAAAATAACCAAGAACATCTTCGCCGTTAGATTACCGGCGTGCTGAGCGGCGCGTCTAGCGTATTCGTCATACCCAACAGTTCGCGGACGAGCGATAAGGATAAAAGCATAGAGGTATCAAAATCTAGGACACGCCTGTTGTCAGAAACATCGTCGCCGCCTCCTTAAGTCGGGACCGTCGGCGCGTGAGCGCCCGGCGGGAGCGGAGATCGTTCTGGGCGTCCTCGCCGTGCGCGAAATTGAGGGGCGGGACGATGAACTGGCCGACCTCCTCCACTCGATCCAGGCGGCGGTTAACCGGCGCGCCACACCGCTTGCATGAGCGCGCCCAGCCCTGTGACCGCTGTCACAACCAAACCGGCTCGGCCCCGCGCTGCGATTGACGATCGCTGCCGGATCGTAATCATATCCTTGCTCGCGCCCCGAACCCCGGCGCAACCGGTCGCTTCACCGCCCATCACCGGGGCAAGACGCCCCATGGAACTCGTCCATGACCAAGGTAATGTTCATCCCCGCGGACCCGAAAAGTGTCTACATCACCATGGCCCACCACGAATACGGCAACCAGGCCTTCGGCGGCCAGCCCGGCATGAACAAGGCCCAGCTCGTCGTCGATGACGATCTCCTGAAGGGCCGCTCGTCCATCGTCGTTCGGTACGATGGCGGGTCGGACCCCTATTTCAGCAGCTTCAACACCGCGCAGATCTACATTCGCGGCCACGGCATGCCCGGCTCCCCGACGATCGAGGTCGCCCGCAACGGCGAAACGATCCATTACACGGAAGTCGTCCAGCGCCTCATTACCACCGGCCTGAAACGCGAATTCTTCGGCGACATCAAATGCTTCAACTGCCACTCCGGCGAAGCCGGCGTCGGTGTCCACGGCAATCCCCAGCCCGCCTTCGCCCAACTCATCGCCGATGAAATGTTCGCCCGCGGTTACAAGTTCTGCAAGTTCTTCGGCTATACCGACGCCATCGACTCCTTCCCCACCAGCTTCGACAAGGGCGCCAACCCGCCCGATCCCGTCCTGCACAAATACCGTCGTGGCCCCGCGGGTCTGGGCAATCTCGGCCGCGCCAGCACCGGCCGCGAAGAGTTCTTTCCCAACCCCCGCCCCCTCTCCCTGAAAGGCCAATTCGCCAGGAAATTCTTCAACTAATGTCCCGCCCCTGAAACTCGTGGGTGAATTTCAGGGACAATCAGGCCACTATACTGTTGTTTTTCCTCGTATCCCGATCGGAGCGGACAACGAAACTCGATTGATGAGGAAGATGGAGCGCCTTCCGAGCCGTTTGGAACGGAACGCGCTCTGGCCCTTGCTTGCTCGACGGCGGAGCGTTCGTCCGGCCGCCACTGCGTTCCAGAATTTTTTAGAGCATCATCCGATCAGATGGAGTCATCTGATCGGATAAAGATGCTCTGTTTATCAATATGATAGAGCACTACATCCGATCCGAAAGGATCGGAAAGTGCTGTATATGCCGTTTCACGAATTGAGCAGGATCAAGGCGCGCGCGCCGGCGTCGTGGAATACATGCACGCTCGATACCAGTATGGAACGAAGGCCATGCGCACCCTCGTCGTCTATTATTCCCGCACCGGCACCACCGAACGCATCGCCCGCATGCTCGCCGCCGAGTTCGGCGCCGACATGGAGCGCATCCGCTGCCCCGGCTGCGGCCCCGGCGGGCGCGGCCTGCTCCGCACCATCCTGATCGCCCTCGGCCTCGTCGAACCGCCGATCTCCTCCGCCGCCTACGACCCCTCCGCCTACGATCTCGTCCTCGTCGGCACCCCCGTCTGGGCCTGGTCCGCCGCCGCCCCCGTCCGCCTCTGGCTCCGCCGCGAGGCCCGCAACCTGCCCGAATACGCCATCTTCGCCACCGCCGGCGGCTCGTCCTTCCGCCGCGCCTTCGCCGCCATCGAAACCCTCGCCGGCAAGCCGCCCCGCGCCACCCTCGGCCTCTCCGCCGAAGCCATCTGCTCCGGCCGCGACCACCTCGCCACCCTCCGCTTCTCCGAAGCCCTCCGCCCCGCCCACCAGCGCCTCTTCGCCTGAGCGCGAAACATCGCCCTTGCCCACCCCCGCCCGGTCGTGTTCATGTTCCGTTCATGCACGCCGCGTTCGCGCTCCGCTTCGCCGCCATCGTCCACGCCCTCTGCCGGGCCGTGGCCGCGCGCGGCGCCCGCGGCGCGCTCGCGGCCCCGGTCGTCATCCTGCTCTGGCTCCGCCTCAACCGCGCCTCAAAGCGGATCGGCAGCCTCGCCGCCCGGCTCGATGCCGCCGGCGGCGCCCTCCCCGCACCGAAGCCGGATCGCCGGCGCAACCGCCCCGCCCGCCGGAGCAAAACCCTGCCGCGCCGCTTCGCCTGGCTGCTCCGCCCCATCCCCGAGGCCACCGCCGCCGCCTCCCAGCTCCGCCACCTGATGGCGGACCCCGTCTGCGCCGCCCTCCTCGAAGCCGAACCCCGCTTCGGCCGCATCCTCCGCCCGCTCTGCCGCCACCTCGGCATCCGCCCGCCCGCCAGCATCGCCCCCCGCGAGCCACCGCCCGCGCCCAGGCGCCCCAAACCGGCTCCCGACCCCGAATTTATCCCCGAAATCCCGACACACGCCGCCCCGCCCGCGCCCCGAATCCGCCCGCGCGCGCAACGCCCCGTCCGCGCGCCCCCGCGCCCGGCCTGACCCCTCGCTTTTCCCGGAGAAAAAAACCCGTCAGGCCGCCTGCGTGCCGTCCGACGGGCGCGCCCGCACGCCGAAATACTCGATATACGGCGCGAACCGCGGCCGCAGCCGCTCCACGTTGATCCCGAAATCCGCCAGCCGATAGCGGTTCCGCCCATAGCCGCCGCGCGGCGCGGCATCGAGATGCGCCCGCATCGCCGCCTCCGCCGCGGGCGAGAACGTCTCGCCGAAATGCGCGTAGATGCCCGACACCGCCTTGATCGGGTCCGCCGTCAGCGTCTCGTACTGAATGTTCACCAGCCGCTCCGCCGGCACCGCCCCGCTGCGGTCGAATTCCACCAGACGCCGCGCCCCGTCGATCCACCGCTCAGTCACCTGCCGGCCGATCTCCGCCGGGTCGATCCCGCGCAGGAACGGCCGCCGCAGCACCTCGGTCATGTGCGCGACCGAGGCGAACACATGCACCGGGTCCCGATGCACGACGACGAACCGCGCATCCGGATAGGTCTGCAGGATCGCCTTCACCGAAAACGTGTGCTCCGGGCATTTCAGCGCCCAGAATCTTCCTCCGGTGCCGTGCTGCATCGCCTGCAGCCACTGCCGGTGAAACGCGAAGGCCGGCGCGTCGTCCTGGCTGTCGATCCATGCGGTGTAGCTCGGCACCCGGAACGTCGTGTCGAACCGCAGCGAGTGGAACACATGCGCGGTGATCTCGCTGCATTCCTGCGGACTGTCGGCGTCGATCGGGTGAATCGCCGGAAACTCCGGCGCCATGCCGGCGAACATGTCGAGCTGCCGGTCGGTCTTGCGCGCCACGGCGCTCGCGCGCGGATCGAACCCGCGCGGCCGCGGCGCCGGATACAGCGTCTGCCACACGCGCGGCACCAGCACGTCGGGGTCGAAGCCGAACAGCGTGTGCAGGAACGTGGTCCCCGACCGCGGCAACCCCATGATGAACACCGGCGCCCGCACCGGCTCGCGGCCGATGCCCGGGGTGGCGGCATGCATCCGCCGGATCGTCTCGGCGTTGCGGACCAGCCGCGTGAGGTCGTAGCGGACCGAGACCCGGCCAAACAGCGACAGGCTGGTCTCCGCCGCGATCGAGGCGGTCAGCCGCTCGAGCCCCTCGCGCGCGAAATCCGGCAGCGTGCTGCCGCCGGCGGCCTCGATCGCGCTTGCGTCGATTGCCGGAATGCCGCGCGGCAGCACCGCCTCCGCCGCGCCGAACCCGGCCGAGAGCAGCCGGAAGCGCAGGCTCTTGCCGGGTCGTTTCACGGGCGGTTCGGGTACCGGGTCGCGCGGCATGCTCAGCTCACTTCCGTTCGATCAGCTCGATCTTGTAGCCGTTCGGGTCCTCGATGAAGGCGATCACCGTCTTGCCGAACTTCACCGGCCCCGGCTCCCGCGTGATCTTCACGCCGGCGGCGCGGAGCTTCTCCACCGCACCGTATATGTCCGGCACGCCGAGGGCCAGATGTCCGAAAGCCGTCCCCTGGTCATAGCTGTCGACGCCGTAATTGTAGGTCAGCTCGAGCACCGTGTGCGAGGCCTCGTCGCCATAGCCGACGAAGGCGAGCGTATACTTGCCGTCCGGCACGTCGTTGCGGCGGAGTTCCTTCATGCCGAGCAGTTCGGTATAGAATTTCACGCTCTCGTCCAGGTTCCTCACCCGGATCATCGTGTGCAGATACTGAAAATCGCTCATTCCCGTTTTCCTTCGTCCCATCTTGCGGCGCCGGGGTCGATGCCGAGCAGGAACAGCCCCGCCGCCTCGGCCTCGCGCACCATTGCCTCGCGATCCATCAATATGGCGCCCTCGGCCTCGAATGCGATGCCGCGCAACCCAGCCTCCACCGCGCCCCGCACGGTTCGGACCCCGAGCGTCGGCAGATCGGCGCGGCGCTCCTGGCCGGGCTTGACCAGCTTGACCAGCACGCCGCCGGGCCCCGGCCGGCGCAGCGTGGCGGCGCGGGCGAGCATGGCATCCGTGCCTTCCGCCGCCTCGACCGCGAGC